>JANMPV010000016.1:0-6765 GCA_031370045.1 Novosphingobium sp.
CGGAACCGCAACCGGCGCGATGGCGCAGGAAGCTGCGATTTCGATGAAGGACGCGATCGCGACCGCGATGGAGTCCAACCCCGAGATCGAGCAGGCGCAGATGAACAAGGAGGCGATCCAGTTCGAGCGCAAGCAGGCCCAGGGGCGCTATCTGCCGCGGGTCGATGTCGAGGCATCGGGCGGCATCCGACGGCTGGAAAACCGCACTCGGCGCACGCTCGGGATCGCCGACCAGGAGCTTTACCCGGTCGAAGGGCAGGCTTCGGCGACGTGGGACCTGATCGATTTCGGCAAGCGGCGCGGCGAATTGCTGCGCCAGGCGAGCCGGGTCGATGGGGCCTCGCTGCGCGTGCTCGAACGCTCCGAGTTCATCGCGCTCCAGGTCTCGCGCCAGTATCTCAACGTCCTGCTCCAGCAGCGGATCTATGCGGCCAGCCAGGATAACTCGGCGTTCCACCGCACCCTGGTCGCCGATCTTGGCACCGGGGTGAAGGAAGGCTCGATCTCGATCGCCGACCAGCAGCAGGCGCAGGAACGGCTTCAGGCCGCGATCGTGCGCGAGACTGAATCGCAGCAGAGCCTCGAAGACGCCAAGATCACGCTGCGCCGCCTGACCGGGCTGGATATCGACCAGTATCAAATCCCGCCCAGCCTGGCTGCGCAGATGCCCGCCTCGGTCGATGAAGCGGTGGGTTTCGCACGCACCCAGAACCCGCTGGTCAAGGAGGCCGAAGCCGACGTCGATGCCGCCAATTCGCTCGCCAAGAGCGTCAAGGCCGAGCTTTATCCCACCATCGGCGTAGATATGACCGGGCGCTACGGCGAGGACATCGACGGCTTCCGCGGCACCACCAAGGACTTGGCCGCGCGCGCCTTTATCAAGTGGAACATCTATTCGGGCGGGATCAACCGGGCCAAGTACCAAGAGCACGTGCGCCGCGCGAGCGAGGCGCGTTTCCGCCTCGACCAGATCAGCCGCGAGGCCGAGGAAGACGTCCGCATCGCGTGGAACGCGCTCAACGCGCAGACGCGCATCTCCACCGAATTGGAAACGCAGAGCAAAGTCAGCGACGATCTGCTGCTGTCGTACCGCAGCCAGTTCAACGTCGGACGGCGCTCGCTGCTCGACGTGCTCGATGCGCAGAACTCGCGCTACAGCGTACAGACCCGGCTGGAAACAGCGCGGTTCAGCCAACTGTTCGCGCAGTACCAGACGCTGGCCGCGACCAACCGCTTCCTTACCGCGATGGAAGTGGCGCCGGGCGAAGGCGCGGGCGAGAAGGAGCGCGAGCGCTTCAATTATGGCCCGCCCCAGGTCTCGGAGCGCCAGTATCGCGCGCGGCCTTAGGGGGGGCGCGCGGCGAGCAACCGTGATTCCCAAACCCCGCTCGTGCTGAGAAGTCCCGCAGGGGTGTCTCGAAGCACCGCCGTTAAGGGCGATCCTTCGAGACGGCCTGCGGTCTCCCCAGGATGAGCGGATGTTGCTTGAGCGAGGGTGAAAGGGACAGGCCGTTCCCTCCACTTTCACGGTTAATCCCGTGGGAACCGAACCACTTATCGGCTATGGCCGCCACCGGGGTCAGGCGCATCTGGACGGACACGTGAACATCGAAACCACCCCTCCCAAACCCCGCACCGCCGATCCGCTGGTCGCCTGCATCGGCGAGTTGGCGGCGCGGTTCGGGGTGGCATTCGCGCCGGGGCTGCTGAGCGGGCTGGCGCTCGATCGCGGAGGGCGGCTGCCGTGGCATCAGGCCGCGCCCGCGCTCGAACTGCTTGGGCTCAACGCGATTACCGAGGACCGTGCGCGACTGATGCGGCGGCCCGAACCCTATCCGGCGATGGTGTCGCTGGGCGACGGCCCGGTGGTGATCCACGAAGTGCGCGATCGCCAGGCACTGGTGTGGCGGCCGGGCACGGGCGAGGCGGCATGGGAACCGTTCGCCGATCTCGCCGCCGGTTTCACCGGCCAGGCGCTGGCTGTCACCGGCGATCCTCAGGCACTGCGCGACGCCAGCCAGCCGTGGCACCGCCGCGCCCGCGAGCACTGGTTCTGGAGCGAGATCGCCAGGGACCGCCGCAAGTTCACCCCGGTGCTGGTCGCCACTTTTATCGTCAATCTGCTCGGGCTGGCGCTGCCGCTGTTTTCGATGAACGTCTATGACCGGGTCATTCCCAACCGTGCGGAATCGACGCTATGGGTGCTCGCGCTGGGGGTCGGCGTGGCGTTCGCGCTCGAATACGCGCTGCGCCGGGCGCGGACCGAAGTGCTCGACCAGATCGGCCGCGACCTCGACTTGCGGCTGTCGCAGAAGATTTATTCCAAGATCCTCTCCGCCCCGCTGGCCGAGCGCAAGGGCCACACCGGCAACCTCGTGGCGCGGGTTTCGGAATACGCGATCGTCCGTGATTTCTTTGCCTCGACCACGATCGTGTTGATCATCGACATGGCCTTTCTGGTGCTGTTCGTGGCGATGATCGCCTACATCGCCGGATGGCTGGCAATGGTGCCCATAGTGGCGATCATCGTGATGGGGCTGGCGGGGTGGCGATTGCAACGCCAGGTCATTGCTGCCGCGCGCGATGCGCAGGCCGATTACGGCCTGCAACAGACGCTGCTGGTCGAATCGATCGCCGGTATCGAAACGCTCAAAAGCGTCGCGGGCGAGGGGATGATGCTGGGCCGCTGGCGGCGGCTGGCCGAGATCGGCAGCGTCTCGCAGCAAAAGCTCAAGGATATCTCTAGCGCCGCGGTCAGCCTCGCCTCGACCTTTCAGCAGGTGTCGAACATCGCGCTGATCGTGGGCGGGTACTACCTGTTCGCCAACGGCAGCATCACGATGGGCGCGATCATCGCGATCGTCATGCTGTCGTCGCGCAGCCTTGCGCCGGTCGGCCAATTCGCGTTTCTCCTCACCCGCGGCCAGCAGGCGCGCCAGACGCTCGATTCGATCCAGCGGCTGTGGGACGGTGGCGACGAGCGGCGGATGGGCAGCGCGGCGATCACGCCCGAGGTCCGCTCCGCCCGCATTCGCCTGGAAGCGGTCGATTTCACTTATCCTGAAGCCTCGGCCACTTCGCTCGCGGGGATCGACCTGATGATCGAGCCGGGCGACCGGATCGCGGTGATCGGCAGGGTCGCCTCGGGCAAATCGACGCTCGGGCGCGTGCTGTGCGGGCTTTACCAGCCCACCGGTGGGCAGATGCTGATCGACGGGATCGACAGCCGCCAATATCGCCCGCAGGATTTGCGCAGCGCCTTCCGGTTCGTCGCGCAGGATAGCGATCTGTTCTCGGGAAGCGTGAAGGACAATCTCTCGCTTGGCGCCGGGCAGGCCACCGACGAGGAACTGCTCGAAGCACTGCGCACAGTCGGCGCCGACCAGTTTCTGGCGCGCGATGCCGGCGGGTTCGACCGGGCGGTGGGCGAACACGGCAGCCGTCTGTCGGGCGGGCAGCGCAGCTTCCTGACGCTCGCCCGCGCGTTTGTTTCACCCGCCCGGCTGATCTTCCTCGACGAGCCAACCGGCGCGATGGACAGCCAGACCGAGAAACTATTCGTCGAACAGTTGTCCCGATCACTGACACCTGCCCAGACGCTGGTTATTTCGACCCATCGACCGGCGCTTTTCTCGCTGTGCAACCGCTTGATCGTCCTCGACAAGGGGCGCATTGTGGCAGACGGGCCGCGAGATCAGATAATCGCAACTGCCGGACTGGGACTCGCTGGAGTCGGAACGGGGAGCGGCGTGAAGCCGTAGGCCAAATGCACGACGGAACCTTGCTGGAACTGGGCGCAGAGACGCCCTTCACCGACGCTCCGGCGCTGGCCCAGCGGCGCATCCGGCTGATCGCGATTCTGTCGCTGGTCGCACTGGCGACCGCCGGGATGGTTGGCGGGAGTGGTTTCGCTGGCCTCAGAAATGCGCTCGGGCTGTCCCTCTTCGGCCAGTCGGCTACCTTGCGGATCAACCTTGAGGCCAAGCGCGAAGTCGCCAAGCTGACCGAGGGCGATCAGGCTGTGATCGTGGTCCAGGGTGAGGCCGCCAAGGTGCGCAATGCGCTGATCCCGCTGTCGAGCGTTCCGCTCCAGCAGGCGCGCTCGTTCCTGATCAGCAAGGCCGTGGCCGGATCGGGCGCGGGGCCGATGGGCAACGCGCTGACCTGCCTGACCCAGGCGGTGTATTACGAAGCCGCCAACGAGCCGATGATGGGCCGCCGCGCAGTCGCGCAAGTGGTGCTCAACCGGATGCGCCACCCGGCCTATCCCAAATCGGTGTGCGGGGTGGTCTATCAGGGCTGGGAACGCGTCACCGGGTGCCAGTTCAGCTTCACTTGCGACGGCGCGCTGCTGCGACGCCCGGCTGCGGCCACATGGCAACAAGCGCAGGACGTCGCGCGCGCCGCGCTGTCGGGCTATGTCGAGCCGAGCGTGGGCACCGCAACGTTCTATCACGCTGATTATGTGCTGCCCAAATGGGCCTTCACGCTCAACAAGATCCAGCAGATCGGGGCGCACATCTTCTATCGCTTCCCCGGGGCGTGGGGCAACACCAGCACCTTCAGCGGCGGTTACAGCGGGGTCGAGCGGATTCCCGACGTCAACTATTCGCTGCTCCAGGCACGGCTCAATTCGGAAGCCGCGCTGGGCGGTGCGGGGCTTCCTGCGGACCTCATTATTGCGCCGGATCCGACCGACCGCCGCACCGCGAGCGATGTCGGCGGGCGGATCAACCCACTCAAGCAATGGCGCCTGAACATCCCCGCGCCGAACGATTCGGACAGCCACTACCAGGCCGCGCTTGACGATCAGGACATCACCGACGGCCCGCTGCCCACTTCCAACTCCGCCGCCAGCGCCAGCGAGTAAGCCACACCGCATGGGCCGCATTCGCGATACCTGGGAAGACTGGGACGCCAACCGCAAGCTGATCGCGATCTCGGCGATCGGCATCTTCGTGCTCATCGCGTGGGCCGCAATCGCGCGGGTCGATGAGGTTACGCGCGGGATGGGCAAGGTTATCCCGTCGAGCAAAGTCCAGCTGGTCCAGGCCGCCGAACCCGCGACGGTCAGCGCGATCCTCGTCCGTGCGGGGCAGACCGTGAAGCGCGG
The DNA here is from genome assembly GCA_031370045.1 of Novosphingobium sp. Lineage (GTDB taxonomy): Bacteria > Pseudomonadota > Alphaproteobacteria > Sphingomonadales > Sphingomonadaceae > Novosphingobium. Next base: position 5,114 of record JANMPV010000016.1, read on the forward strand.
CCAGTTGCTGGTGCGGCTCGACGATTCGCAGTCATCCTCCGCGCTCGGCCAGCTCGAGACCGAGAACCAGCGTCTCACCGAGCGCGCGGCGCGGTTGCAGAACGAGGGATCCGGCGGCGCCAATGGCGCGCTCAATGCGGACGAGGCGGCGCTTTCGGCAGTCCGTCAGGCCACCGCGCGGTCCAAGCAATCGGCGCTGGGCTCGGCGGTCGAACAGCGCCGCCGCGACATGAGCGAGGGCCAGGCAACCGCCTCCGCGCTCGAAAGCAGCGCCCGCCTCGCGCAGGATCAGGTCAATATGCTGGCTCCGTTGGCAGCGAAAGGCATCGTCCCGCAAACCGAACTGCTCTCTGCACGGCGCGAACTGGTCGATGTCCAGGGGCGCCTTGCCGCCGCGCGCCAGGGCACCGCGCGCGCCGCCGCCGCGATCCAGGAGGCGCAGGCCCAGCTCAACGAGGCGCGCTTCGATTTCCGCCAGCAGGCGCTCAACGAACGCAGCGAGGTGACCACCAAGATCGCGGTCAACGAGCAGACGATTCGCGGTGCCGCCGCCCGGCTCGATCGTAACGAGTTGCGCGCGCCCGTCGCAGGGATCGTCAACGACGTTCAGGTCACCACCGTCGGCGGGTTCGTCAACGCCGGACAAAAGATCATGCAGGTCGTCCCGATCGGCGAAAAACTGCTGATCGAAGCGCGCGTCGCACCCAAGGACATTGCCTTCATCAAGACCGGCGACCGCGCCAACGTGAAGGTCACCGCCTACGATTTTTCGATCTACGGCGGTCTGCCCGGCGTGGTCCGCCAGATCAGCGCCGACAGCATCTACGACGAGGCCGAAAAGCAGGCCTACTACACCGTCATCGTCGAAACCGACCGCGCCTACATCCTCAGCCGCGGCAAGCGCCTGCCGATCGTGCCCGGCATGATCTGCGACGTCGAGATCATCACCGGCCGCAAGAGCGTGCTGACCTACCTGATGAAGCCGGTGCTCAAGGCGTTCGGCGAGGCGATGACCGAGCGGTAGAGGTCGCATCCTGCCCCAGGCTGGCGCCCCAACCTGCGATAACTCCCTGTAAACATTTCCCGGTTAGTCTTTATTGACGACGATTCCGGAGACTCAGGTGGAGATCATCACCGTCGACGGTATGGCCGAGCACGATTTTCGCCATTCAGTCGAAGACATGCTGCGGCTCGACCAAATTGACGAGGCCGTCGAGCGACTGCGCGCCTTGTTGGAATCCTGCGCCGGTTTCGGAGAGGTATTGCCGCCACGCTTTCTGGAGGTGTCTTCCAGTGATCTGGAATTCGTCGGCTGGCACAGAATCGCGGATCGCGTTCTCGACCACGACCGACCCGGCCGTCCGATTTCGGCAATAGGTGTCACCCTTGCCAATTCCAGAGCCCTGGGTGGACCCGGTCCTTCGCGCGGGCGCCTCGAACCGTTCATCAAGACGTTTTATTTCAGCGACGAATCCTTCCCATTCTCGAACGCGACGCGAGACGACTTGCTTGATGGATATTCGCGCGATGGGTTCGAGTGGCAGGGAGATTACCAGGCGACCGATGCGACGCTTTCGATCCGGGGGCTCGACCAGCTCTACGGCGCGATCGTCGAGCTCGAGGACCGGCTGTTCGCCAGCGCCAATCCCGAC
>JANMPV010000052.1:0-3313 GCA_031370045.1 Novosphingobium sp.
GAAAGGGACGGGGAGTCCATGGCCGAGGCCGAAGCGCGCCTGCTCATGCTGATCGACGACGAGCCTGCGCAGTGCCGCCTGATCACGGCGCTCGCGGCGCGCGAGGGCTGGCGCACGGTCAGCGCGCGCGATTCGGAAACCGCGATTGCGATGCTCGGCACGCGTCAGGGAATGCAGCTGTCGGCGATCGTGCTCGATCAGTGGGTCCCGGGCGACGATGCCTGCACGCTGATCGCGGAACTCAAGAGCCGCCGTCCGGCGCTGCCGATCCTGATGCTGACCACCAGCGCATCGCCGCTGCTGGCGGTCGAGGCGATGCGCGCAGGCGCGACCGATTACCTGATCAAGCCGGTCGCGCCCGATCGCCTGCTCCAGGCGTTGCGCGCCGCGACCACCCGCGAGAAGGACGGCGAGGAACTCCAGCCGCTGACCGAAAAGATGCCCGCGGTGCTCGATTTCGATGCGATGATCGGCGCCGCACCCAATTTCCGCACCGCGCTGGCGGTAGCCGCGAAAGCCGCCCGCGCCCACACCCCGGTGCTGATCGAGGGTGAGAGCGGCACCGGCAAGGAAATGCTGGTCCGCGCGATGCACGCCGCCAGCCCGCGTTCCAAAGCAGGGCTGCGCTTCGTCAACATCGGCGGGATCCCCGCCAACCAGGTCGAATCGGTGCTGTTCGGGCATGAAAAAGGCGCGTTTCCCGGCGCCTTCGACCGCCATATCGGCGCGCTCCAGCAGGCCGACGGCGCTACCCTGGTGCTCGACGAGATCGACCGGATGCCGGTCGCGGTGCAGGGGCGCTTCGCCGCCTATCTTGCCACCGGCCAGGTCCAGCCGATCGGCGCACGGCACAGCTTCCGGATCGACGTGCGGCTGTTCGCCGCGAGCAACACCCCGCTGGCCGAACTGGTCGCGCTTGACGAATACCGCGCCGAACTGGCGACTGCGCTGGCCGGAGCCAAAGTCGTCCTGCCGCCGTTGCGCGAACGCTCGGGCGATCTGGCCGCGCTGGCCCGCCACTTCCTCGCCCGGATCGGCGACCAGCCGGGGCTGCGTCCGCTGGGGATTACCGATGGCGCGCTCAAGCTGCTGTCCGCCTACGACTGGCCGGGCAACGTCCGCCAATTGCAGGCGGTATTGTTCCGCGCGGCGGTGTTCTGCGACGGCGACGCGCTGACCGCGCAGGATTTCCCGCACCTCTCCAGCCTGCTCGGCAACGATCAGCAGGACAATGCGATGGTCCAGGAGGGGGTCGGCGTGATGCTCTACACCCCCGACGGCAACCTGCGTCCGCTCGAAGACATCGAAGCCGACGTGATCCGCCTGGCCATCGGCCACTATCGCGGACGCATGACCGAAGTCGCCCGGCGGCTGGGGATCGGGCGCTCGACGCTGTACCGCAAGCTCAGCGATCTGGGGATCGAAAGCGCGGCTTAAGTTCGCCGCCGAACAAGCCAGAATACCCGCTCGCCAAGTTGCGATGGCGTGTTATTCTCCTGCACGGGGGAATGCGCCATGCTCCAGACCATCGACGTGCTCATCGGCTTCAGCCTCGTCATGCTCGTGCTCAGCATCGTGGTGACGATGCTGGTTCAGTTCGTGGTTTCGATGCTGCTCAACCTGAAAGGGCGCGTGCTCAAGGAGGGCGTCGCCCACCTGCTCAACCTGCTCGACAAGGACGGGCTGACCGCCGATGAGACGCACAATATCGCAGATCATCTGCTAAGGAATGCGCTCGTCGCGCGGAAACGTGTGTTCGGCAGTTTCATCGGCAAGGAGTTCGCCCTCGCCCAAACCATTCACCGCGAGGAACTGATTAAGCTGGTGCTCGACTTTGCGGGTGACTGCGATCTGGAAAAAGCCAGTAATCTGGTCAGGAACGGAAATTCCCAAGTGCGCTTCAGGGACCTGGTCCAGCAGGAAAAGGACGGCAAGCTCGACGAAAAGAGCAAAATGGATCTTGCCATCCTGAGGGATCCTATCGACGAAGAGAAGCACAAAGACTTGGAACTTCTGCGGATTCGACTGCTCAATTCCCTTCGCCGAAACGGGATCGTCGGCGATCCGCGAGACATCATTAAAGCGATCCGCACGACGATGCTCAAACTCGAAAAAGATCAACCCGAACTCGCCAGCGATGTGCGCCAGAGTATGGCCACTGTCGAACATGCCTCGAGCGAATTCGTCGCCAAGATCAATGCGTGGTTCGATCAGACGATCGACCGCACCGTTGAATCGTTCACCGGAAAAACCCGCGCATGGACCACCCTGTTTGCTGCTGTGGTCGCGCTGTTCTTCCAAGTCGATACCTTTGAACTGCTCCAGCGCTTGTCGGTCGACAAGGAATCGCGGCAAATGCTGGTCGATACTGCGACCACTCATCCGGAGCAGTTTCGAGTCCTGGCGACGATGCAGCAGCAAGAAAGGGAAGCGGCCGAACCCGCAAAGCCCGAAGCGGCCAAGCCTCAGTCAACTGCCGATGAACAGTCAAAGGCAGAAAACGCAGCGCCATTCTCACCGCGCGAGGCGATCGCGGCCATCACGAGCGATCCCGACCTCAACAAGCTTTATGCCGCCGATCTCATCGCCAAGCCAGAATCATTCAAAGAGTGGTGGGAGCAGTGGCCGATCGACTTATTCGCCGGGCTCACGCACCTTATCGGGATTCTGGTGACCCTCGGCCTTCTCACCCTAGGCGCGCCGGTGTGGTACGAGATTCTCAAGAACCTGATCCAGTTCCGCTCGCTGGTCTCGCGCAAGGACGATGTCGAGCGGGCGGCGCGCCAGTCCAGCCAGAAACCTGCCTGAGGCAGCGTTAAAGCTGCGAGAAATCGGTGAGCGCGGCGTCCCTCAGCCCGCGCCACACGTCGCGCGCTTGCACTGTTTCGGCGACGTCGTGGACCCGCAGGAACTGAACCCCGGCTTCCATCGCCTGCGCCGCCAGCAGCAGCGATCCGCCCACTCGCAGGTGCGCAGTGGCCTCGTGGCTCAGCGCGCCGATCATCCGTTTGCGGCTCGCACCGACCAGCAGCGGCTGTCCGAGCGCGTGGAACAACGGCAGCGCATTGAGCAGCGTGAGGTTTTCCGCCAGAGTTTTGCCGAAGCCGATCCCCGGATCGAGGATGATCCTGTCGCGCGCGATCCCCGCGGCGATCGCGGCATCGCGGCGTTCGGCGAGCCAGTCGAACACGTCGAGCACGACATCGGTGTAGTTTCCGTCGGCATGGAGGTCTTCCGCCGCGCCCGGCGCGTGCATCAGGACCACCGGGACCCCGGCACGCGCGACCAGTTCGGTGGTGCGCGGATCGTGGCG
>JANMPV010000124.1:0-1641 GCA_031370045.1 Novosphingobium sp.
CGCCGGGTCTCAAGCGCGGCGCGGTGCTCAACATCGTGCGCCACGAACTCGAGCTGGTGTGCGATGCGGACAGGATCCCCGACGACATCCGGATCGACGTGACCGGGCTCGACGTGGGCGATTCGATCCACATCAGCAACGTGACCCTGCCGACCGGCTCGGTCAGCGCGATCACCGACCGCGATTTCACCATCGCCACGATCGTCGCTCCTTCGGGCATGCGCAGCGAAGAGGGCGATGGCCAGACCGAAGGCGAAGCCACTCCGGCGGCTTAATCAGGACCGTCATGCCAGCGAAAGCTGGCACCTCGTGCCGCACGAGGCCCCAGCTTTCGCTGGGGTGACGACCTTGTTGGAGGTCGTCATGCAGCTCTGGGTCGGCCTCGGCAATCCCGGTCCGTCATACGCAATGCACCGCCACAACGTGGGGTTCATGGCGGCGGACACCATCGCCGAAGTCCACCGCTTCGGACCCGTCCAGAGGAAATTCTCGGGTTGGCTCCATGATGGGAGGATCGGTGGCGAGCGCGTCCTGCTGCTAAAACCCGCGACTTTCATGAATGAAAGCGGTCGCGCGGTCGCCGAGGCGCTGCGTTTCTACAAGCTCGACGTCGATGCGCTCACGGTGTTCCACGATGAGCTCGATCTCGCCCCGTTCAAGGTCAAGGTGAAGCGCGGCGGCGGCACCGCCGGGCACAACGGCCTGCGCAGCATCGACCAGCATCTGGGAGCAGACTTCCGCCGCGTACGGATCGGCATCGGTCACCCAGGTCACAAAGACCGGGTGACGGGATACGTGCTCGGCAACTACGCCAAGATCGAACTCGATCCGCTAGCCGATCTTCTCGGCGCCATCGCCGCCGAAGCCGAGTGGCTGGCGAAAGGCGATGATGTGCGCTTCATGAACGATCTGGTGTTGCGGCTTGGTGACTGACAGTTAGCCAAAAACTGTCGAATCGCTTTACATGCACCGCTTACGTTAACCATGAAAACCCCGGAAACCTGATGCTGGCACGGGAATTGCATGAGCTTGCGTAAACCGTGTTCGTCTTTGGGGGCCTAATCCATGAACCTGTTCCGCACCTTATCGCTCGCTGTCGCCGGGGCTATGGCGCTCTCGTCGAGCGCGGCGTTTGCCGATGCCATCTCGCTCGATTCCTCGAAGGTCGGTCAGACGGTGACGCTCGGCTATAACGGCATGGCCGACGGCAACACGATTGCCGGGCTGACCGGCAGCACGACCCTGACGCTGACCGGGATCACCGGGTCCAGCTACAACTTCAACTACACCGTGACCAACACCACCTCCAACCCGGTCGATTCGCGGATCTCCAGCTTCGGCTTCGACACCAGCCCCGACATCAGCGGGGCGACCTCGACCGGAACCTACAACAATGCGCTGCTCGGCGGGCAGGTGCCCAGCCCGTTCAACACCGTCGACGTCTGCTTCAAGGCGGGCGGATCGAACAGCTGCTCGGGCAGCGGCGGCGTGCTCGACGGGCAGACCGGCAGCGGCACGCTTTCGCTGAGCTTCGCCAGCGCGCCGACCTCGCTGACGCTCTCCGATTTCTTCGTGCGCTATCAGTCGATCACCGGCGCGGGCTATGTGACTTCGGCGACCGGCGCGGGCACGATTACCAGC
>JANMPV010000139.1:0-4547 GCA_031370045.1 Novosphingobium sp.
CTGCATGCGTTCCCCCTGCATTGTTATGGTCGCATCATGCGACAAAATTCGCGCGTCCGCCAGTGGTACGAACGACGCTTATCTACACGATGAAAATCAGGGGGATGTGATCCGACGCACTGGCGGTCGGAGGAGGCCGGAATCGGCAAGAAGTGGCTCCCCGAGTTGGATTCGAACCAACGACCAAGTGATTAACAGTCACCTACTCTACCGCTGAGCTATCGGGGAACACGCCGGACCTGTCCCGGCAGGTGCGCGCCTATACCAACCCGCCGGGGTTTGGCAAGAGCGCGGCCTCAAACCTGAAACTGCTCGGTGACGATCCGTTCGTCAAGGCTGTGGCCGCGATCGAACAGCAGGGTCAGTCGCTGGTCGTGCGCGATCGCCACGCTGACCTCGGCGATGTCGCGCAGTTCCTTCTGGTCGGCCACCACCGAAACCGGGCGCTTGTCGGGTTCGAGCACGCGAAAGCCGATGCGCGAGGTATCGGGCAGGATCGCCCCGCGCCAGCGACGCGGACGAAACGGGCTGATCGGGGTCAACGCCAGCATCGCTGAGCCCAGCGGCAGGATCGGGCCATTGGCGGACAAGTTATAGGCGGTGGAACCGGCCGGGGTCGCCACCAGCACGCCGTCGCAGGCCAGTTCAGGGATCCGGACCTTGCCATCGACGCTGACCTCCAGCTTGGCGGTCTGGCGGGTTTCGCGCAGCAGCGAGACTTCGTTGATCGCACAGAAGTGGTGTTCGATCCCGGCGCGGGTGGTGGCGGTCATCGCCAGCGGAGCAACCGCGACCGACTTGGCGCGAGCCACTCGGTCAAAGATATCGCGGCTGCTCCTGGCGCGGTTCATCAGGAAGCCGACGGTGCCATGGTTGAGCCCGTAAGCGGGAATGAGCGGCCCGTCGTCGAGCATTGCATGCAGCGTCTGGAGCATGAATCCGTCGCCACCGACCACGACAACCGCTTCGGCCTCGGCCAGCGGCACCCAGCGCCCGTTGGTGCCAAGCATGGCCGCGGCGGCCTGGGCGTGATCGGTATCCGATGCCAGCAGAGCCAGCCGCGCGCGATCGGGCATCGTTGTGGTTCCCTGTGCAAGCGCAGTGCGGTCGTGCGTCCGTTTATGGACCAAGCTCTTGGCTGGCAACGCGTTTCGCCACCCGCGCCGCAGCGTGAGCCGTTTCGGAACGGAATCTCAACCCCTTGCGGCGCATGACGCGCGCCATGGCGAGTGCGGCCTTCGATCCCGGGGTAAGCGATGGCGATACCCTGACCGGACTGCTGGCTGCGGCTAGCGGGCGGGAGCGGCTCGAATCGTGGGCGCGCGACGGCTTGCGCTGGCAAGCGATGCTGGTCGGCCTGCAACGCTTTCAGGCGGTCAACCGCGCCTTTGGTCAGCCAGCGGGCGATGCCGCGCTGGTCGAGGTCGGGCGGCGCATCCGGGCGTTTGGCGTCGATGCATTCGCCAGTGATGGACTTGGCAATGAGTGGTTCGCCGCGCGGATCGACGGCAGCGCGTTTCTGCTCGCCGCCGCCAGCGACTGGAGCCGTGAACGCTGGAGCTTCATGGCCGACGCACTCGCCGAAGCGGTGGCGCGACCGCTGATGGTGGCGGGCGAAGCCGTGCGCCTGACCACCCGGATCGCGCTGCTGCGGGCGCTCCCCGGCGATCGGCCCCAAGTGGCGATCGACAGTCTCAGCCATGCACTTGCCGAAGCCCAGAGCCAGCCCGCCCGGCGCCTGATCTGGGCCGATGGCAGCCGGATGCCGCGTGGGCGTAGCGGACCCGCGCTCGAGGGCGATTTGATGAAGGCGCTTGGCCGGGGCGAGATAGCGGTGCTGTTTCAACCCCAGTTCAGCCTTGTCGATGGACGTCTGACCGGGGCCGAAGCTTTGGCCCGGTGGGATCACGCCACGCTGGGCCGGATCGGCGCGGCGACGCTGTTCGCGGTGGCCGAACGATCGGACCAGACCGCCGCGCTGGGTCGACACATCGCCGAACGCGCGCTGTTGGCTGCGGCGCGCTGGCCACGCGACGCAAACTTGCGGCTGTCGCTCAACCTCACCGCTGCCGAACTGGCGCTGTCGAGTTGCGCGCAGACGCTGGACGAGGCGCTGGCGGCCAGCGGCTTCGACCCGCAGCGGCTAACGCTGGAGGTGACCGAGCAATCGCTGTTGGTCGATCTGGAGAGCGCCGCAGCGACGCTGCGCGCGCTGGCGGAGCGCGGGATGCGCATTGCGCTCGACGATTTCGGCTCGGGGTTCGCCAACTTTCGCTATCTCAAGCTGCTGCCGCTCGATTACCTCAAGCTCGATCACACGCTGACCGACGACGTCGCCGCCGACCCGCGCGACCGCGCGATCCTGCGCGCAATCGTCGCGATGGCACGCGCGCTCGATTTGAGGGTGATCGCCGAAGGGGTGGAAGACGAAGCGCAGCGCGCCTTGCTGGCGGCGGAGGGCTGCGACTACTTCCAGGGGTTTCTGCGGGCTGGGCCACTCAAAGTCGAGGATTTTAGCTGCTTTATCGCCGCCGCTTAGAGCGGACACCGCAAGGTCCGAGCCACAAAAGAACCGCTCGGGATTAGCGGGGTTGGTTAAGAATTAAGGCTGGCGGCCAGCTAACCGCCCTTGCGCGCGATTGTCGCCAAGCCCTTGGTCAGCTGCGCCAGCCCCTGAAGCCGCGCTGCCGGATTGCCCCATTCGCGCTGGATCACCAGCTTGTGGTCGGGGCGCAAGCGGGCGGTGCCTTTGAGCCGTTCGATGTAGGCGATCAGCCCCATCGGGTCGGCGAAATCGTCGTTGCGGAAGGTCACCAGCGCGCCTTTTGCGCCGACGTCGATCTTGGCGATGTTGGCCTCCATCGCCTGACGCTTGATCTCGATCAGCTTGAGCAGGTTGGCGGTGGCCGGGGGGAGCGGGCCGAAACGGTCGATCATCTCCGCCGCCAGCGCCTCGACCGCGCCCTGCTCCTCGGCATCGTTCATCCGCCGGTACAGCGCCATCCGGACCGCGAGATCGGGGACATAGTCCTCGGGGATCAGGATCGGGGCATCGACCGTGATCTGCGGGCTCAGCCGATCGCTGCGACGTTCGATCGCCATGCCCCCGGCGCGCGCCTCGAGGATCGCGTCCTCGAGCATCGACTGGTAGAGTTCGTAGCCGACTTCCTTGACGTGGCCCGATTGCTCGTCGCCCAGAAGATTGCCCGCGCCCCGGATATCGAGATCGTGGCTGGCGAGCTGGAACCCGGCGCCCAGGCTGTCGAGATCGCCGATCACCTTGAGCCGCTTTTCGGCCACTTCGGACAATGCCTGGTTCTCGGGGTAGGTAAGATAGGCATAGGCGCGCAGCTTGCCGCGCCCGACCCGCCCGCGCAGCTGGTAGAGCTGGGCTAGCCCGAAACGATCGGCGCGGTGGATGACGATGGTGTTGGCGCTGGGGATGTCGAGCCCGCTTTCGATGATCGTGGTCGCCAGCAGCACCTCGTACTTGCGCTCATAGAACGCACCCATCCGATCCTCGACTTCGGTCGGGCTCATCTGACCGTGCGCGCTGACCGCCTTGATCTCGGGCACATTGTCGTGGAGCCAAGCCTCGACATCGGCCATGTCGGCGATGCGCGGCACGACGATGAAGCTTTGCCCGCCGCGGTTGTGCTCGCGCAGCAGCGCTTCGCGCATCACCATCTCGTCCCACGGCATCACATAGGTCCGCACTGCAAGCCGATCGACCGGCGGGGTCTGGATGGTCGAAAGCTCGCGCAGGCCCGACATTGCCATTTGGAGCGTGCGCGGGATCGGGGTGGCGGTGAGGGTAAGGACGTGCACGTCGGCCTTGAGCTGCTTAAGCCGTTCCTTGTGGGTCACGCCGAAGCGCTGTTCCTCATCGACGATCACCAGCCCGAGTTGCTTGAATTCGACCGATTTCGACAGAATCGCGTGCGTCCCGATCACGATATCGACTGTGCCCGCCTTGAGCCCGTCCTTGGTCGCCGCAGCCTCCTTGGCCGGGACCAGCCGCGAGAGGCGGCCGATCTGAAGCGGGAAGCCCGAGAAGCGCTCGACGAAATTGGCGTAGTGCTGGCGCGCGAGCAACGTGGTCGGCGCGACCACCGCCACTTGCTGCCCGGCCATCGCCGCGGCGAACGCGGCGCGCAGCGCGACCTCGGTTTTGCCGAACCCGACATCGCCGCAGACCAGCCGGTCCATCGGCTTGCCCGCCGCCAGATCGGCCAGCACCTCGTCGATCGCGCGTTCCTGATCGTCGGTCTCGTCCCACGGAAAGCGATCGACGAACTGGGCATAAGCCGAAGGTTCAGGCTCGATCGTCACGCCCAGGCGCAAGGCGCGCTTGGCGGCGGTGCGCATCAGCTCGCCCGCGATTTCGCGGATGCGATCCTTCATCCGCGATTTGCGCCGCTGCCACGCCTCCCCGCCCAGCCGGTCGAGCGCGACATGCTCGCTGTCCGCGCCATAGCGGGTCAGGACGTCGATGTTCTCGACCGGGATGTAGAGCTTGTCGCCGCCGGCATAGCTGAGCTGGACGC
>JANMPV010000140.1:0-3296 GCA_031370045.1 Novosphingobium sp.
GTTGGCGATCTTGGTCGCAATGATTTCCTGCGCGAGACGGTGCTTGAGAATGTCGCCCCTGAACTTTTTGCGCAGCGGTGCCGGGAAGGCACCGAGCAATTCGTTGGCAAGGCCGGGATCGATGGGCAGATTGCTCGCCTCTATTTCTGCCTGGAGCAACAGCTTGACGCTTGACAAGAGGACCGCCAGCTCGGGCCGGGTGAGGCCTTTGCCGTCCGCTGCGCGGCGGATCAGCGCGTCGTTTTCGATCAGGCCTTCGGTCTTGCGGTCGAGCGCGCCGCGATCCTCAAGCTGCTCGATCACGCGGATGTAGGATGGTGTCGCCTTTGCTCCACCCGCCTGCACGATTGAAAGCGCGAGCGCTTGCAGCCGGTTGTCCTCGAGCACAATTGCGCCGACCTCTTGGGTCATGCTTTCGAGCAGCCGGTTGCGCGCGGGCAGCGTAATCCGCTTGGCGCGCCGCGCCGAAGCCAGCGCGATCTTGATGTTGACCTCGTTGTCCGAACAATCGACCCCGGCCGAATTGTCGATGAAGTCGGTGTTGATCCGTCCGCCCCCAGGAATTGTCGGACTCAGCGCAAACTCGCTCCGGCCCGCCTGGGTAATGCCCAGGTTGGCACCTTCGCCGATCACCTTGGCGCGCAGCTCGGAGGCGGCGAGGCGGATGGCGTCATTGGCGGGATCGCCGACCGCCGCGTTGCTCTCGCCCGTGGCGCGAACGTAAGTGCCGATCCCGCCGAACCACAGCAGATCGACATGCGCCGCAAGGATCGCGTGCATCAGCCCATCGGGGTCGATTGTCGGGTTTTCGATTCCCAGCACCGCGCGCACTTGCGGCGAGAGCGGAATTTCCTTGAGGCTGCGTGCGAACACCCCGCCGCCCTTGGAGATCAGCTTCGTGTCGTACTCGGCCCAGCTCGACCGCGGCAGCGCGAACATCCGGGCGCGCTCCTTCCAGCTTTTGGCCGGGTCGGGATTGGGATCGAGAAAGATGTGGCGGTGGTCGAACGCCGCGACCAAGCGGATCGTTTTGGACAGCAGCATGCCGTTGCCGAACACGTCGCCCGACATGTCGCCGACCCCCGCGACGGTCACCGGATCGCACTGGACGTCCACGCCCATCTCAAGGAAATGACGCTGGACCGAAACCCACGCACCCTTGGCGGTGATCGCCATCGCCTTGTGATCGTAACCGTTCGAGCCACCGCTGGCGAAGGCGTCATCGAGCCAGAAATCGGCGTCCTCGGCGATGGCGTTGGCGACATCGGAGAAGGTCGCGGTGCCCTTGTCGGCGGCGACCACGAAGTAGGGATCTTCGCCATCGAGCACCACAACATCGGCGGGATGGACCACCTTGCCACTCACGATGTTGTCGGTGATCGACAGCAGTGTGCGGATGAACACCTGGTAGCTGGCCTTGCCTTCGGCCAGCCAGCCTTCCCGGTCGATCGTGGGGTCGGGCAGGCGCTTGGGGTAGAACCCGCCTTTGGCACCGGTCGGCACGATCACTGCGTTCTTGACCCGCTGCGCCTTCATCAGCCCGAGGATTTCGGTGCGGAAATCGTCGCGCCGGTCGGACCAGCGCAAGCCGCCGCGGGCAATCGGCCCGGCGCGTAGATGGATGCCTTCCAGGCGGCTCGAATAAACGAATATCTCGCGCCACGGCAGCGGCTTGGGCAACCCCGGGACAAGCGACGAATCGAGCTTGAACGCCAGCGCCTCGTGGCCCGAGAGGGCAAACGCATTGGTCCGCAGGATCGCCTCGATCAGCGCGCGATACAGCCGCAGCAGGCGATCGTCGTTGATCGCCGCAACCTCGCCCAGCGCAGTGCGAAAGGCGCTGTCAGCGGCGGCGATCGCGCGCGAACGCTCGCCCGCAAAGGCGGGATCGTGGCGCGCCGCGAACAACGCAAGCAGCGCGCGGGTCGCTTGCGGGGCGTGGCGCAAAGCATCGACCACGGTGGGAATGCCAAACCCCATCCCGCTCTGCCGCAGATAGCGGAACCAGGCGCGCAGCCAGTTGGCGTGGCGGGCAGCGAGCGCGGTGGTGACGATCAAGCGGTTGAACGGATCGTCCTCGGCCTCGCCGTTGAGGACTTCGCCGATCGCGGTTTCGATCGCACCGGCGCGCGTCAGCACCGCCGCCTCGCCCTGCCCGGCGGGCAACACGAGGAGGAAATCGTGGATTGTGGCGATGCGCCCGCCGTCGAGCAGCGTCGGCACCTCTTCCATCACCCGGAAGCCGAAGTTCTCAAGCACCGGAACCGCATCGGACAACGGCAGCGTGCCCTCGCGCTGATAGAGCTTGAGGCGCAGCCCGGTGGCCGCACCGGGCAGGCGATAAAGCCGCGCCGCACGGCGGGTAGCAGCTTCGCCGCCGCCCAGCGCGCGCAGGACGCGGATGTCAGCGGCAGCCTCGGCGGCGCCATAGAAACTGCGGTAGGCGGGCGGGAACGCCTCGGCAAACCGCGTTGCGAGCACGGCGGCGCGTGCGGGATCGTCGCCCCGCGCCAGTTCGGCTTCGACTGCCTGCGGCCAGCCGCGGACCATCGCCTGGAACTCGGCATCGAGCGCGTCCTCGTCGGGGGTGCGCCCGGTTTCGCGAATATCGATCACGAAGCGCAGCAGCGCCAGGCTGCTGCCTTCGACCTGAAGGCTCCAGTCGAGCACCTCGGCCTTGGCCGCGCGCTGGAGCAGCGCTTCGATCTCCAACCTGAGCGCCGTCGACAGAATATCGCGCGGCAACCACACGAACGCGTACAGGTGGCGGGCGAGCGGGGCCTTGACCAGCGCCAGCTTGGGCCGTGGCCGATCGACCAGGCTCATCATCGCGGTCGCGATCCGTGCCAGGTCGGCATCGGCGAATCCGATCAGCAGATCGTGCGGCAGCGCGGTCAGCGCGTGGACCAGGCTCTTGCCCGCGTGGCCGACGGGATCGAACCCGAACCGGGTCATCAGCAGGGCGAGCTGGCTGCGCATCCGCGGGATGCGATCGGGCGGGGCGGCCAGCGCCGCGCTGGTCCACACCCCGGCGTGGACCGACAGCGCCACGACAACCTTAATACCATTTGGCCCATCCTCGATCACCGGCACGATGAACAGGTCGAGCGGGACCCGGCGATGGACGTTTGAGACGCGGTTGGCCTTGATGATCAACGGGGCCTGGCCGTGGCCCTTGCGGTGGCTGTCGAACCATTTGAACGCGCGATCGAACGAGGCCGGAGCAAGCAGGCTGCGCGCGCTCTTGCGGCAGATTCCGAGCAGGCCCGACTGGCTGCCGTCGCGTTTGCGCAGGA
>JANMPV010000159.1:0-4524 GCA_031370045.1 Novosphingobium sp.
GTCGCGTCTATCTGCATCCGAGCCACTTCCTTGCGGTGCTTGGTCCAGATCGCGAAAAACGGGATCAGCAGCGCCAGGATCGGGATCATCAGCGCAAGAGTGCCTTCCATCGTAAATACCCCTCAAAATTGGCGTGGTTAGCGCAGGCGTTCGATTTCAGCCGAAAGCCGCGGATTGCTGGTGACGTAGAACGTCTCGATGTCGGCCAGGCGGCGGTCGATATCGCGGAAGTTGGCGCGCACTTCGCGGGCGGTCCGCCCGGGCGACTGGCGCACGCTTTGCCAGAATTTCTGCTCGCCGCGATCGGTGTAAAGCGACGAAGGCTTCTTGGCGGCGAAAGCCCCGGCGATGAAATAGGCGGGGATGACCAGGCCGACGCCCATCAGCACCAGCGCGATCGCGCCTAGGCGCACCCACAGCACGTCGACACCGGTATAGTCCGCTATGCCGGCGCAGACGCCCATCACTTTGCCGTTCTGCTTGTCGCGGTAAAAACGTGTGCGCAGGCTGTTCACTTGGAAATCCTCCCCTTGGCAGCCAGCAGGCGCTCAGCGGCGCGCAGCGGCTCGTTGTCGATCTCGCGGTCCGCCTGGATCCGCCGCGTCTCGAAAGCCGGATTGTCGGCGGCGACCAGCCGTTCGACCGTGTCCATCCGTTCGTCGAGCCGACGGGCGAGCTGGTACAATTCCTCCAACAGCGATTCGTCGTCGTTGGTCAGCGTCGCGGCGGTCTTCCACTTGGTGATGTAGTGGAAAATCAGCCACGGCAGGCCAAGCACCACGATCGGAACAATTACGATGGCTTCATCCATGGCTCAGGCCTCCCTGGCCGGCTTGGCGCCTGGATCGGTGCCGGGATCGGCTGGCGGGGTGTTGTCACCCTTCAGCGCAGCCTTCATCGCTTCCAGTTCCTCGTCGATCTTATCGCTTCCGGCGAGTTCGCTGATCTGATCGGCCAGGCTCTTGGGTGCGCCCGAACCATCGGCCAGGCTCAGCGCATCGGCGCGGCCTTCGGCGTAATCGACCCGGCGCTCGAGCTGGTCGAAGCGCGACATCGCCTCATCGACCCGCTCGCTGGCGAGCAGCGTGCGCAGCTTGACCCGGTTCTCGGCGCTTTCGAGCCGTGCGGCGATTGCGGTCTGGCGGCTGCGGGCTTCGCGCAGGCGATTCTGGAGCTTTTCGATGTCCTGCTCATAAGCGCGCAGAGCGTCGTCGAGCACCCCGATCTCGATCTTGAGCTGGTCGGCCATGTCGGCGGCCTTCTTCTTTTCCACCAGTGCGGCGCGGGCCAGGTCCTCGCGGTCCTTGCTCAGCGCGAGCTGCGCCTTTTCGCCCCAGTCGGCCTGAAGTCGATCGAGCTTGATCGTGTGGCGGTGCATTTCCTTCTGATCGGCGATGGTCCGCGCCGCGCTGGCGCGTACTTCGACGAGGGTTTCCTCCATCTCGAGGATGATCATCCGGATCATCTTGGCGGGATCGTCGGCCTTGTCGAGCAAGTCGTTGAAATTGGCCGCAACGATGTCGCGGGTACGGCTGAAAATGCCCATGAAAGAAACTCCGGAAGAACTGGGACGGTTGGGGGTGTCGCTGCGCAGGCGATACACTTCTTCCTCGAAGCGCGAGAACTTGCGCGGTTCTGCTTCGGCCTTGGGCGCGCCCGACCGCTGAGAGGCGGAGTCTGACGTTCTGAGCCGCTCGCTGGGCGAACGCTCGGGACCCAGATCGAACGGATCCGGCCCGCTCATGCCAGTTCCACCGCGATCGGGGCTGCGGCGTAGGCCGTCGGCACCGCGTGGAGCTGGGCGCTGAGCGCAAACACGTTCAGCGCCAGCATCGCGGCAAAGCTGAGCATCGCGGCTTGTCCAAGCTTGGACTGGAGGAACTGGCGGTCGAACATCGGGCTGGTCCTTCGGGATCATGTTGGCAGCAGTTGCTGTTGTTCATGGTATAGCAAGCGGTGTGCCAGTTGCGGTTTGGCTCGGAATTCCGCCAAGTTTGGGTCGATCAGCGAAAAATTCAATGGTGTGGATTGCGCAAGGTTGGGAAAATCCGCTAAACGGTGGGCATGGATCGGGAGGTTCAGTTTATCGGTCAGTCGGGCGCGTTTCTCGACGCGGTCGAGCGTGCCAGCCGCGCCGCGCCAATGCGCCGCCCGGTGCTGGTGGTCGGCGAGCGCGGGACCGGCAAGGAACTGATCGCCGAACGCCTCCACCGCCTGTCGCTGCGCTGGGGCGAGCCGCTGGTGACGATGAACTGCGCCGCGCTGCCCGAAACGCTGATCGAGGCCGAACTGTTCGGGCACGAGGCGGGCGCCTTCACCGGCGCGACGCGGGCGCGGGCAGGCCGCTTCGAAGAGGCCGACAAGGGCACGCTGTTCCTCGACGAACTCGCCACGCTGTCGATGGGTGCGCAGGAACGCCTGCTGCGCGCGGTCGAATACGGCGAGGTCAACCGGATCGGCTCGTCGCGCCCGATCCAGGTCGATGTGCGGATCGTCGCCGCGACCAACGAGGATCTGCCGCGAATGGCCGCCGAGGGCCGTTTCCGCCCCGACCTGCTCGACCGATTGTGCTTCGAGGTGATCACCCTGCCGCCGCTGCGCGTGCGCGACGGCGACGTGTTTGTGCTCGCCGAATACTTTGGGCGGCGGATGGCGACCGAGCTGCGCTGGGAGGAATGGCCGGGCTTTGCCGAGCCGGTGATGCGCGCGCTCGAAGACCATGCCTGGCCGGGCAACGTCCGCGAACTGCGCAACGTGATCGAACGCGCGGTCTATCGCTGGGATGACTGGGACCGCCCGATCGGCCACGTCCAGTTCGATCCGTTCGAAAGCCCGTGGAAGCCGTTCGTCCCCGAAGCTGTGGCAGCCCCGGCGCATTCCGCCCCGGCTAATGAAAACCGCGCCACGCCTTCATCGCGCCACGATCACGATTCGATCAGCGACCTGCGCTCCGCGGTTGACACCCACGAACGCGCGATCATCGAGCACCACCTGACCAAACACCGCTTCAACCAGCGCGCCACCGCCAAGGCGCTGGGGCTGACCTATGACCAGCTGCGCCATTGCATGAAGAAGCACGGGCTGGGGGAGAAGGCGGGGGGGTAGACCTCGCTTGCGTTCTGCCGTCGCCGCGTCTATCTGCACTTCATCCCGACATTGTTGACGCAACGAAGGGCTGGCGCCGAAAGGGGCTGGCGCGACGGCTCGTTGATGCTTCGGGCGGGAAACTGGAGCAGACTTTGGCCGACATCGAACGTGTGACCGGGATTGCAAGGGACGAGGCGCAAGCGCTCGGCTTCGATCTGGTGCGTGTCAGGCTGTTCGGGGCGCGTCCGGCAAAAGGCGACGATGACGGCGACGACCGCACGCTTCAGATCTTGGCCGAGCGTCCTGCGACCCGCCAGCTGACGATCGACGATTGTGGCACGCTGTCGCGGGCGATTTCCGGACGGCTCGACGCGCTTGAGGAGGCGGGCGACGATCCCATCCCCGGCGCCTACCGGCTCGAGGTCTCGTCTCCCGGGATCGACCGCCCGCTGACCCGGCTCGCCGACTTTGCCGACTGGGCGGGGCACGAGGCGCGGGTGACGCTGGCCGAGGCAGTCGCCAGCGATACCGGCGAACGCAAGAACCTCCACGGCGTGATCGACGGGGTCGAACTGGGCACAATCGCCTTTACCGATCGCAAGGGAGGCGCGGTGCGCTTTGCCTTCGAAAACGTCGTCAGCGCCAAGCTTAACTTGACCGACCGCCTGATCGCCGCCACCCGCCCGCTCGAAAGCGCCGGAGCCGACGAAGAATTTGCCGACGAACAACTTATCGAAGACGAACTCCTTTCCAGGGAACAGGACGCTTAATCCCATGTCCACTTCAATTGCCGCCAACAAAGCCGAGCTTCTCGCCATCGCGACTGCGGTCGCCACCGAGAAGATGATCGACCGCTCCATCGTCATCGAGGCGATGGAGGAAGCGATCCAGAAATCGGCGCGCAACCGTTATGGTGCCGAGAACGACATCCGCGCCAAGCTCGATCCGCGCACCGGCGACTTGCGCCTGTGGCGCGTGGTCGAGGTGGTCGAGGAGGTCGAGGACTATTTCAAGCAGGTTGATCTCAAGCAGGCCGAAAAGCTTCAGCCCGGCGCGGTGGTGGGCGATTTCATCGTCGATCCGCTGCCCGCAGTCGATCTGGGGCGGATCGACGCGCAATCGGCCAAGCAGGTGATCTTCCAGAAAGTCCGCGACGCCGAGCGCGACCGCCAGTTCGAGGAATTCAAGGACCGCGCGGGTGAGATCATCACCGGGGTGATCAAGTCGGTCGAGTTCGGCCACGTGATCGTCAACCTGGGCCGCGCCGAGGGCGTGATCCGCCGCGATCAGCAGATCCCGCGCGAAGTTGCCCGCGTCGGCGAGCGGGTGCGCGCCTATATCTCCAAGGTCGAGCG
The DNA here is from genome assembly GCA_031370045.1 of Novosphingobium sp. GTDB lineage: Bacteria > Pseudomonadota > Alphaproteobacteria > Sphingomonadales > Sphingomonadaceae > Novosphingobium. Next base: position 4,443 of record JANMPV010000159.1, read on the forward strand.
CCAGAACCGCGGACCGCAGATCTTCCTCAGCCGCGCGCATCCCGAATTCATGAAGAAGCTGTTCGCGCAGGAAGTTCCCGAA
>JANMPV010000178.1:0-5889 GCA_031370045.1 Novosphingobium sp.
CGTTCTTGAGTCGCAACGGCTTGAACTGGTCCTCGGTCATGTCTCCCGCCAGCCGTCGCGCGACCTGATCGCGGAATTCGTCCACGCGGGCATCGACCATCGCCTGGTCGTAAGTGTCATACTGGTACATCAGATAACCCATTCCCCAGCCGCAGGATCGGCCGGTTTGAGCGTGAGATCGGGGCGGACGGTGGGGCCGAGCGCGCGGATGCGCTCCTTGATATGCGCGGGGCGGATACCGTCAGCATTCTGCGCGGCTTCGATCGCATAGCTGGCGTTGACGTTGCGCGCGGCTTCTTCGCGCGCCAGAATGGCGTCGGCGTGATCGCCGGCGTCGGCGGCGTCGTCGACATGGAGCGACCAGCCGCTGCCGGTCCACCACACCACCGCGCCGCTCCTGAGATCGTTGCCGGTCAGAATCTTCATGCCGCAGCTTTCACAAAATGGGTCAGCGCGCTGTGCTGGCCGCGCGCGGCAACCATGCCGACGACGATCAGCGCGGGGCTTTTTACCCGTTGGCCTGTCACAAGCGCGGCCAACCCGGCCAATGGAGCGCGCAGCACGCGCATTTCAGGGCGGCTGGCGTTCTCGATTACCGCGATCGGCATGTCGGCGGCCAGTCCATCGGCGATCAGCTTGGCAGTAATCGCGTCGGCCGAAGCGACGCCCATGTATATCACCAGCGTTCGCCCGACCCCAGCAAGACCCGCCCAGTTCTGGTCGGACAGGCCCTTGCACTGGCCCGCAACGAAGCTGACCACGCTGGCGTCCTCGCGGTGGGTGAGCGCGAGTTGCGCGGCGGCGGCGGCGCCCAGCGCGGCGCTGACCCCAGGGACGACCTGCACTGGCACGCCCGCGGCCTGGCACGCCTCAAGCTCCTCGCCACCGCGACCGAAAATGAACGGGTCGCCGCCCTTGAGCCGGATCACATCGTTGCCGAGCAGCGCCTCGCGTACCAGCAGCGCGTTGATCTGGTCTTGCGGCAGCGAATGGCGCGCGCGGCTTTTGGCGACCGAGATCATCCGGCAGGCAGGGCGGGCCATCGCCAGGATCGCGGAATCGACCAGCCCATCGTGGACGATCAACCGCGCATCCATCACCAGCCGCGCCGCGCGCAGGGTGAGCAGATCGGGATCGCCGGGTCCGGCTCCAACCAGATGGACGGTGCCGATAGAAGGGGTGGACGAGGCCATGCTGCTCAGATGATCGCAGCGCAGCAATTACGCCAGTGAGATTCGGTTGGGCGCGGGCTAGGCGAGCTTTATCGCCGTAAATCCTTGCGCCAGATCGGCGATCAGGTCGTCGCAATCCTCCAGCCCAATCCACAACCGCACCGCGTGGCGATCGGCTTGGTCCCATTCGGCGGGCGGCCACGGCGTCACATTCCGGTCTCGCTCGGGATTGACGGGGAGCGCGAGGCTTTCGAATCCGCCCCAGCTGTAACCGATGCCGAACAGGCGCAGCGCGTCGATCAGGCGGGTACGCGCGGGCTCGTCGCGGCCCTTTAGGACGAACGTCAGCAGCCCGCAGCCGCCGCTAAAATCGCGCTTCCACAGATCGTGGCCGGGCGCGCCGGGCAGGATCGGGAACAGCACATGCGCCACCTCGTCGCGCGGCTGGAGCCACTGCGCGATGCGCAAGCCGCTGGCGGTCGAGCGTTCGAGCCGCACTTCCATCGTCCGCAAGCCGCGGAGAGCCAGCGCGCAGTCATCGGGCGACGCCTGCTGGCCGAGCTGGAGCGAACTGCGCCGGAGCCGGGGATAGTACTCGGACGTCGCGGTTACGCTGCCCATCATCAGGTCGGAATGCCCGCCGACGTGTTTGGTCAACGCCAGGATCGCCAGGTCGGCACCGTGGGCGATGGCCTGAAACCCGGTCGGCCCGGCCCAGGTGTTGTCGAGCAGAACCACCAGCCCGCGCGCCTTGGCGGCGGCCGCCAGCGCGGGGATGTCGCACACTTCCATCGTCAGGCTGCCCGGACTTTCGAGCAGCACCGCGCGGCTTTTCTCGCCGATCATCGCGGCAAACCCGGCAACATCGAGCGGATCGAAGAACCGCGTGGTGATGCCGAAATCGCGCAGCCAGCGCTGGGCGAAAGTGCGCGTCGGATCGTACGAATTGTCCGAAACCAGCAGTTCATCGCCCGCCTTGAGCACCGCGAGCAGCGCGAAGATCGGCGCGGCAAGGCCGGTCGGGTAGAGCATCGTCCCGGCCGCGCCCGGCTCGAGCGAGGTCAGCGCATCGGCCAGCGCCCACTGCGTCGGGCCACCGCGCGCACCGTAATGGAACACGCCGTCAGCGTTGACCTGCCGCCCGGCTTCGAGTGCGGCGCAGTTCTCATAAAGATGTGTGCTGGTCCGCCAGACCGGCGGATTGACCGCCGGGCCGGTCCATTCGTGCTTGCGGCCGGCGGTGACCAAGCGGGTGGAGGGGGCGATCTGATCAGGCGGTATGGCCATATTCGCGGAATCTCACAAACCCCGCTCATCCCGAGCGAAGTCGAGGGACGTTGCGCGACAGTCGAGTGTGGTGCGAGGTGTCTCGACTTCGCTCGACATGAGCGGGCTTGGGTGATCGGCCGGGTGTTGAGAACCGCCGGCCCGAGTTCCCTCAGGCCGCCCCGGTCGCCTTGGGGGTGTCCGGATCGGCGCCCCATTCGCTCCAGCTGCCGTCGTACAGCGCGACGTCTTCCTTGCCCGCGCGGTTGAGCCCGAAAGCCAGCGCGCTGGCGGTCATGCCGCTGTTGCAGCTGGTCACCACCGGCTTGGCCAGATCGACCCCGGCGTCGGCGAACAGCTTCTTGAGCTCGGCGGCGCTCTTCATCGTGCCGTCGGTGTTGTACAGCGCGGTGTGCGGCACGTTGCGCGCGCCGGGGATGTGGCCGCTGGCCATGCCGGGGCGGGGATCGGCGGTCTCGCCGCTAAAGCGCCCGGCGTCGCGTGCGTCGACGACCTGCTCTGCGCGTTCGTGCAGGTTCTTGAGCATGTCGGCTTTGGAGCGGACGTTCTTGTCGTCCTGCCACACGGTGAAGTGGCGGTGGCGCAAAGTCTGTTTGCCTTGCTGGACCGGGCGCCCTTCGGCCTTCCACTTGGATATTCCGCCATCGAGGATCGCGATATCGTGCGCGCCGAACATGCGCAGCATGAACCACGCGCGCGACGCGGTTTTCAGCGGACTGTCGTCGTACAGCACGATCCGGCTGCCATCGCCCAGGCCCAGGCTCTGCATCCGGCTGGCGAATTTTTCGGGTTGGGGCAGGGCGTTGGGCGCGCTGGCCGAGGTATCGATCAGATCGCGCAAATCCATGAACACCGCGCCGGGGATGTGGCCGGCCTCGTATTCGGCGGGGGCGTCGCGGCCGCTATCGGGCAGGTGCCAGCTGGCATCGACGATGCGCAAATCGCTCGCCCCCAGTTCTTTGGCCAGCCATTCGGTCGAAACCAGCGAATCCATGCGCGCGCTCCTGCTGATCGCCCGTCTGCCGCGGGCCACGCAAACAGGCTTAGTCGCGCGATTAGGCCGCGTCGAGGGTCAAAAACGCTGAAAATCAGGCGGCGGGGAGAAGCTGTTGGCCAAGCTTCGAATAGTTGCGCGGCCCCAGATCGAGCCGGAACGGCTGGAGCCGCTTGCTGGCGCCGGGTTCCTGCCCGACGAGGAAGGTGCCGCCGCCCTCGACCGTTGCCCCGGCGTCGTCCTTTGCGTGCCCGCGCAGCCGGGCGAGCGGCACGAACAGCGCAGCGTCGCCGCGGCGGATCGGGGTGATCGAGACGAGCGGCAGCCGGATATCGCCGCCCAGAGTCACGCTTTCGCCCGGCGCAAGGGTGGCGATGCGGTGCAATTCGGGAAGCGAAGCGCCCGCCGGACCCAACTGTTCGCTGGTCGAGCGCGAGGCGTGCGCGCCAATCATGTCGCCCGCGATACGCACATCGTGAAGCGGCTGGACCCCGCGGTTGGTCACCGACAGCCGATAAGACAGCGTGGTATTGACCAGCGTCGCGCTCATCCGCGTCGCCTGGAGCGCGAGGTGGAGCACACCGCTGGCCGCGCTTGGCAGCGGCTCAGGCGACGGAGAGGCGGGGCGATTCGAGGTCGCTACTTGCGGGCGCTCGATCTCGGGCGCCCGGAATGCGCGGGCACGATGGCGGAAGTGGCGGCTCCACGCGAGCCATGCCCCGCCGAGCACGAGCAGCGCGAGCGTCCCCAATCCCAGCCACAGGCCGATCCCGTCAGACTTCGAGAACACCCCCAGATCGCGCGGCTGAAATGTCTTGGGAAGCACAGCAGGCGCGGCGGTCGAGGGCGCGGGCAGGGGCAGTGGTGCATTGGCTGTGGACGCTGCCGACACTGGCGAGTCCGCTTGCGGCAATCCGGTTGCGACCGGAGGCAAAGTTCGTCGCGGCCCGATCCTCGCGAAAGCTGTCGGCGGCGCTGCCGTCGGAACGCTCGTTGCCGGAGTTGGGCCGGCCGCCGCCGAAGACGTTGGCAAAACGATATCGGAGGTAGCGCGGGGGCGGGCGCGCACCGTGGGCGTATCGGGATCGACCGGACCGACGACGGTCGGCTCGGGGGTCGGACTTGCACGGGTGCGCAAGTCGAACTGGCCGTCCTGTGCGCCAGCGACACCGGGTGCGAGCGCCATCAGCGCCGCAAGCATAGCGCGCAGCAGGAACGTCATCGCTCGATTCATCGGACTCGTCATCGTGCTCCAGGCCCAGCAGGCGGGTGCTTTAATAGCGGCTGAATCGCCACGCTCAAACCGATTGCGGACCGGCATTTCCGCCGAACCGCAGTCTCGACTCCGCAGCCCGGCGCGGGCATGGCGTCGGCGATGCCACAAACCCCGCCAACCCGCCACCTCGGCCAAGCTAGTGCGCTGCCGCAATCGCCCGAGGCCGCAGTGCTCGATTACGTCGCCAACCCGCGCGCGGGAACGCTCTACGCCGTGCGCTTTGCCGCGCCCGAGTTCACGTCGCTGTGCCCGGTGACCAGCCAGCCCGATTTCGCCCATTTGGTGATCGACTATGCACCGGGCGAAACCATCGTCGAATCGAAGTCACTCAAGCTGTTTCTCGGGGCATTCCGCAATCACGCCGGATTTCACGAGGACGTCACCGTGGGGATCGGTCAGCGGCTGGTCGCCGAAATGCGGCCGCGCTGGTTGCGGATCGGCGGATACTGGTATCCACGCGGCGGGATTCCGATCGACGTGTTCTGGCAATCGGGCGCGCCACCTGCGGACTTATGGCTGCCCGATCAGGGCGTTGCCGGCTATCGGGGGCGGGGATGACGGTGATCGCGTTCAAGGGGTTTGGTGGAGTCCGGCTCGAGGCGGAGGTCGCGGGTGACCCACACGATCCCGCGATCCTGCTGGTCCACGGCGCAGGCCAGACGCGCGAGGTGTGGTCGGCGGTGGCCGAGGGTCTGGTCCGCGCCGGACGCTATGTCGTAAGCCTCGATCTGCGCGGGCACGGCGGCAGCGAATGGCCCAGCGATGGACGGTACGATCTCGACGCGCATGTCGACGATTTGCGCGCGGTGCTGGCGCAGATGGGTTCGCGCCCGGTGCTGGTGGCGGCAACTCTAGGCGGTTGGATCGCGGTCGCTGCGCTGGCGACCGATGCCGCCAACCTGGCTGCGGGGCTGGTGCTGGTCGATATGCCCATCCAGACCGATCCGGCGCTGGCGGGGGAGATCGCTGAGCGGCTGCGCGCCTCGCGCGGTGCGGTCAACTGGGACGAGCGTACGCTGGGCGCGTTTCCGATCGAGCAGGTGCCCGAACGGCTGTTTGCTGCCGCCCCCGAACTAAGGCTGCCGACGCTGGTGGTGCGCGGCGGGCTGTCGTGGATCCAGCGCTCGCCCGAGGCGCAGGCCTTCGATGCCGCGCTGCCT
>JANMPV010000179.1:0-2426 GCA_031370045.1 Novosphingobium sp.
GCCGGATCTACACTTTCGTCACCACGCAGCTCTACCTGCTCGAGGCGGCCGCGGAGCATGGCAAGGAAGTGTGGGTGCTCGATCGCCCCAATCCCGCGGGGCGACCGGTCGAGGGCACCACGCTGCTGCCCGGCTGGGAAAGCTTCGTCGGCGCAGGGCCGATGCCGATGCGCCACGGGCTGACGATGGGCGAAATGGGCGCGTGGTTCATCGACCATTTCAAACTGAACGTGGCCTATCGCGTGATCGAAATGAAAGGCTGGCAGCCCGATACAGCACCCGATTTCGGCTGGCCCGAGGACCGCCTGTGGATCAACCCTAGCCCCAACGCGGCGAGCCTCAACATGGCGCGCGCCTATGCCGGGACGGTGATGATCGAGGGCGCGACGCTAAGCGAAGGCCGCGGCACCACCCGTCCGCTCGAGGTGCTGTTTGGCGCGCCCGATATCGACGCCCGCGCGGTCTACGCCGAAATGCAGCGCCTCGCCCCGCACTGGCTTGAAGGCTGCGCGTTGCGCGAGGTATGGTTCGAACCGACCTTCCACAAGCACGCCAAAGCCTTGTGCAACGGCCTGATGATCCACGCCGAGGGACGCTTCTACAACCACCCCGCGTTCCGTCCGTGGCGCTTGCAGGCACTGGCGTTCAAGGCGATCCGGCGGCTTTACCCCGATTACCCGCTGTGGCGCGATTTCCCCTATGAATATGTGTTCGACAAGCTCGCGATCGATGTGATCAACGGCGGCCCGGCCTTGCGCGAATGGGTCGATGATCCGGCCAGCGATCCGGGCGATCTCGATCGTCTGGCCACTGCCGATGAGGCGGCCTGGCGCGCGGAAGTCGTTCGTTTCCTTCGCTATTGAGCAAGCGCGCCTAACAGTTTCGGGTTGACCGTGGGCCTCAACCCGTGAAGCTTGGCCTGATCGAGAGCGGCACAATGCCGCCAGCATTGGGCAGAGGAGCGTCGTCGTCGCAAGCATCGCAACCCCGCGCGCGGACAGCGCTCCCCGGCTTTTGCTGTGGCTGCTGCTGATCGTTTATATCTTCAATTTCCTCGATCGCTCGATCGTCGGCATTCTGGCCGAACCGATTGCGCGCGATCTTCGGCTGTCCGACACCCAGATCGGACTGATGACCGGGCTGGCATTTGCGCTATTCTACACCGCGCTGGGCTTGCCGATCGCGCGCTATGCCGATCGGCCATCGACCAACCGGGCCAGGCTGATCGCGGTGTCGCTGGCGATCTGGTCGGCGATGACCGCGATCGGCGGCTTGACCCAGAATTTCATCCAGCTGCTGCTGGCGCGGATCGGGGTGGGCGTCGGCGAAGCTGGATGCACCCCCGCCGCGCATTCGCTTATCACCGATTCGGTGCCGCGCGAACGGCGTGCCTCGGCGCTGGCGTTCTATGCGCTGGGCATCCCGATCGGCTCGCTGCTCGGGACCCTTCTGGGCGGGCAGTTGGCCGATACGGTGGGCTGGCGCATGGCATTCGTGGTGGTCGGAGCACCCGGAGTGCTTCTGGCGCTGGTGGTGGCGGCGGTGTTGCGCGATCCGCGCCGGGCGGCATCGCCGGTTGCGCAGGCCCCGCGCGCAGCGATCGGCAACCGCGAGGCGCTGCGCGAGATTTTCGGATCGCGGGCGTTCGTGCTGCTGCTGATCGCAGGTTCGGGCGCTTCATTCCTGAGTTACGGCAAATCCACTTGGGCGATCATTTTCTTCCAGCGCACGCACGGCTTGTCGCCCGGCCAAGTCGGCCTGTGGTTTGGCGTCTTCGTCGGGCTGGCGGGAATTATTGGCACGCTGCTGGGGGGCTGGATCGCCGCCCGCTATGGCGCCACCAATCGCCGCCTTGTGCTGACCGCCCCGGCGATCGGCATGGCGATCGCCGCGCCGATCAATTTTTTTGGCTATATGATGAGCGATTGGCGGGTGGCGATGGCGATGCTGTTGCTGCCAACCGTTCTCAACTCGCTGTATTACGGACCGACGTATTCGAGCGCCCAGGGCCTTGTTCGACCGCAAGTTCGCGCGGTCGCCAGTGCCACGCTGCTGTTCTTTCAGAACCTGATCGGACTGGGTCTGGGACCCCTGCTGTTCGGGATCATCTCGGACCTGCTCAAGGTCCAGGCGGGCGAGGATTCGGTGCGCTGGGTGCTTTATGGAGCGGCATGGCTGGGCCTGATCCCCGCGTTTTTCTTTTGGCGATGCAGCTTGCGCTTAAACGCCGAATTGGACGTTCACAAATAATCGGCGAACGGCGGACTGCCGCGCCGGGATTCAATCGGCGAGCCGCTTGTCGAGCAGCACGGCGACACGGTCCTCATCTGGAAAACCTTCGGCGATCCACTGCGCCTCGATCGAACGCAGGATCCGTGCGACTTCCGGCCCCGCCGCCACACCGCGCGCCACGATCGCGCCGCCCT
>JANMPV010000202.1:0-1553 GCA_031370045.1 Novosphingobium sp.
CCGACCCCGGTGATCGGAACGATCAGAAACGCGCGCGCCGCGTCCCCTTCGCCATTGGCTAGCCTGGCTTGCATCGCGACTACCGCAGTGGCGATCCCGACGATCAGCATAATCGTGGCGAGAGATATGCCTGCGATTCCCCAGATGCGATGGTTGCGCAGCTTGCCACGCTCGATCCGCAGCGCTTGCGAGACCAGCAGCAACGGCCAGGCGGTGAAGGCCAGCGCGTGGAGGTGGATGAGCGGCGAGGCATTCGTCGTCCCGGCGGGGAGTTGTGCCCAATAGGTGGGGGTGAAGCCCACCACCGCGATCAGCAGCGAGAGGATCGCCAGCCACAGGAAGGACCGATCGCGCGTGACGGCGCGCGGTTTTGATACGGCTTCAGATGCTAGGGTCGCCATCAGACACTCCTACCAAGTAAGAAAAATGCGCCCGGTTGCGACGGTGATGCGCGCCTAACTGCCCGTCGGCAACGGCTTTCGCTCGCCCAGCTTGCTGGTGCGCAGGCGGGGCTTCTCATCCAGCTGTCCTTCGTGCTGGATCTGGGCGCGGAATTCGTCGCGCTTTTCGTGGATCGAGGCGATCACCGGACCCATCGGGAATCCGATGTCGACCAGCACCGCTTCGCTCAGCTGGAGCGAGCTTTCGAGCGTTTCGGGCACCGCGTGGCTCGCCCCCGCACGGTAAAGCTCGGCGGCGTGGGCGACGTCGCGGGCGCGCACGATGATCGGAAGATCGGGAAAACGCTGGCGGGTGGTCTTGACGATCCGCGCCGCGACCACCGGCTCGTCCATCGTGATGACCAGCGCCTGCGCCTTGTCGAGCCCGAGCCGATCCATCATCCGCCCGCGCACCGCATCGCCGTAGATCACGGGAAAACCTTCGCGCGCGGCCTGCTGGATAATCCCGGGGTTCGAATCGATCGCGACGAAGCGTTGGCCGTGCTCGGTCAGCATCTCGCCGATCAGCCGTCCGACACGTCCGAACCCGATCAGCACCGCGTGCTTCTCCACCTCGTCGATCAGCGCATCGGACGCGGGCAGATTGCCCCCTTCGAGGCGCTTGGCGAGCAGACTGCCGCCCCACGCCAGCAGCGGGGTCACGGTCAGCCCGATGGCGGTCGCGATCTGCCAGAACTGCGCCGCCTCGACGTTGATCAACCGCGCCGCCAGCGCCGCCGTCAGCACTATCAGCGTGGTTTCGGACGGGCTCGCCATCAGAATGCCGGTTTCGGTCGCGGTCCCGCGCCCCGCGCCCATCAGCTTGAGCAGGACTGCGGTGACGATCGACTTCAGCACGATTACCGCAGCAATCGCTGCCAGCAGCGACGGCCACTGCGCGCGGACAAAATCGAAATCGATGCCCATCCCGATGGTCAATAGGAACACACCCAGCGCCAGGCCCTTGAACGGCGCGGTGATCGCCTCGACCTCGCCGTGGTACTCGGTTTCCGCGATCAGCAACCCGGCAAGCAGCGCGCCCATGATCGGGCTCAGCCCGACCGCGCCGGTCGCCAGGCTGGCGACGATCACCACCAGCAGGCTGGCGGCGAG
>JANMPV010000027.1:0-1672 GCA_031370045.1 Novosphingobium sp.
TGTGCCCGCCGCGGATCATCGCGAAGCTGGCCGCGCTGTCGAAATAGGCGCTGCTGGGCAATTCGCTGATGGTCTGTTTGCCCGCGTTGATCAGGTCGGCGTCGACCTCGTCGTCGTACGGAAACGGCCCGATCCCGAGCATCCCGTTCTCCGATTGCAGCGTGACTTCGACCCCGGGCGGGATGTGGTTGGCGACCAGCGTGGGGATGCCGATGCCCAGGTTGACATAGAACCCGTCGCGCAGTTCCTTGGCGGCGCGCGCGGCCATTTCGTCGCGGGTCCAGCCTTTGGTCAGGCCGTCGTGCGTAGTCATCGGTCGCGGTTCCTTTTTCAGAGCGGCGGGGGGAGGATGAACCATCCCGCGCCGAGCAGATATTCGAGCGATTCGCCGCTGCTCTGATCGCGCAGGTAATCGAACAGCTCGTCGAAGTCGCCCTTGCGGTCGCCGGCGATGGCGATCACGCAGACGTCGCGCGCGGCATCCTCGCGCAGCAGCTGCTTGCGATCGCCGGAGTTGCGGACCAGCAGCAGCGGATCGCTGGCGGCGGGATCGAGGCCCGAGGATTTGAGCGCCTCAGCCACCGCGGATACGTCGCGTGCGGGCAGCGCGGTGATCCACAGCACCACCACCCCCGCCGCGCGCAAGCGGGCCAGGCCATCGACCAGCGTCGGCGATGCGGGATGTGCCGCGCCGGGGGCGAATGCTTGTGCGCCCGCGTCCAGATCGACGATCACTGCCGGATATTTGCCGTCGCACTGACGCAGTTTGGGCAGACCGATCGGGGTCCCCGCCTCAAGCAGCACCGAGCGACCGCGCGCCTTGCCCGCCGCAGCCGTGCCCTTGTCGGCGGCATAATCGAAAAAATCGCGCCATGGATCGGGGGCCGTGCGAGCGGGCGGGCGCAAGTCGGGCGGCAATGGCGAGGGTTCGGCAACGCCGCGCCCCGCAGGCTGGGTAAGCGCAGGCGGAAGCACCGGTGTAGTTGCGATTGCGGCTCCTGCGGTGCGTTCCTCTGCGGCGGGGGCTATACGCACCGTGCCCGTTGTCTTGGGCCGTGGCGTAGCGGCGCGAATTCTGACATTCCCGCCCGCAAACATCGCCCCGCCCGCCAGCAACGGCAGCGCCGCCACCGCGATGCACCCCGAGAGCAGCAACAGCGCGGCAACTACGCCGATCTTGCGAGCAAACGCGCCCAGCCGGTTCACACCGCCTCGCGCTCGCGTACCATGCGGAACTCGATCTTCTTGTCGTAGGGTGCGCCGACGATCATCCGCTGGACGTAAACCCCGGGCAGGTGAATGCAGTCGGGATCGAAGCTGCCGGTGGGGACCACTTCCTCGACTTCGACCACGCAGACTTTGCCGCAGGTCGCCGCGGGGAGGTTGAAATTGCGCGCGGTCTTGCGAAACATCAGGTTGCCACTCTCGTCCGCTTTCCACGCCTTGACCAGCGCAAGGTCGGCGAAGATCCCGCGTTCGAGGATGTACTCCTCACCGTTGAACGCCTTGGCCTCCTTGCCCTCGGCGACCAGCGTACCGACCCCGGTTTTGGTGTAGAACCCGGGGATCCCCGCACCGCCCGCGCGCATCCGTTCGGCGAGCGTGCCTTGGGGGCTGAATTCAACCTCGAGCTCGCCCGACAGGTACTGGCGCTCGAACTCCTTGTTCTCGC
>JANMPV010000263.1:0-6241 GCA_031370045.1 Novosphingobium sp.
CAGCGTGTTTCCCGCATGCATCGGGGTCAACGCACAATACACCGTGATGGCGGTCGCGCACCTGGCGACAAGGGCGGATGCGGTGACGGGGCTGCCGCCGATTTGAGGACCGCAGAGACCTGATGATACTCAACCCTAATCCCGCCCATCCCGAGCCCCTCGACTGCGCTTGGGATAAACTTCCGACCTGAAGGGTCGGAAGTCGAGGGACGTAAGCCGAGCGAAGTCGAGGCTTCCAACGTTGCAGGTTCTCGGCTTCGCTCGAACCAGTCCCTCGACTTCGCTCGGGATGAGCGGTTCGGGTTAGCTCGGGACGAGCGGTTCGGGTTAGGCAGGAGGCTTGCTGTTTGAACCGATCCCAAGCTTACTCTGCCGCCTCCACCACGTCCTCGCTCTCGCTCGCCTGGCGGAGCCACATCTCGGCGTAGAGGCCGTCGCGGCGCAGGAGCTCGAGGTGGCTGCCGGATTCGGCCAGCCGCCCCTGATCGAGTACCAGGATCGTGTCCGCATCGGCGATGGTCGAAAGGCGGTGGGCGATCGAGATGGTGGTGCGGTGTTCGGCGACGCTGCGCAGGGTCGAAAGGATTTCCTGCTCGGTGCGGCTGTCGAGCGCGCTGGTGGCCTCGTCGAACAGCAGGATCGGCGGGTTCTTGACCAGCGTGCGGGCGATCGCCACGCGTTGCTTCTCGCCGCCCGAAAGCTTCAGGCCGCGCTCGCCGACTTCGGTTTCGAAGCCTTGCGGCAGGCGGTTGATCAGCTCGGCAATCGCCGCGCCCTTCACTGCCGCCTCAACTTCCATCATCCCCGCGCCGTCGCGCCCATAGGCGACGTTATAGCCGATGGTGTCGTTGAACAGCACGCTGTCCTGCGGAACGATGCCGATCGCGGCGCGCAAGGACTCCTGCGTCACCCCGGCGATATCCTGCCCGTCGATCAGGACCCGTCCGCGCCACGGGTCATAGAACCGGAACAGCAGCCGCGCGATCGTGCTTTTGCCCGCGCCCGAGGGGCCGACGATCGCCACCCGGTTGCCCGCAGGCACTTCGAACGACAGCCCGTGGAGGATCGTGCGATCCTCGTCATAGCCGAACCAGACGTTGTCGAAGGTCACGCTGGGGCGGCGGATGACCAGCGCGGGCGCGCCGGGGGCGTCCACGACTTCGACTTCGGTGTCCATCAGGCGAAACATCTCGGCCATGTCGATCAGGCCTTGTCTGATCGTGCGATAGACCATCCCGAGCATGTCGAGCGGGCGGAACAGCTGGGTGAGGTAGGTGTTGACGAACACCAGATCGCCCATGGTCAGCCTGCCCTGGCTCCAGCCCCACACGGTATAGGCCATCGCGCCCGCCATCAGCAGGTTGAGGATCAGGGCCTGGGCGATGTTGAGCAGGCCCAGGCTGTTCTCGCTCTTGACCGCGGCATCGGCCCATTCGCGCATCGATCGGCCATAGCGCTCTTCCTCGCGGGCTTCGGCGCCGAAATACTTGACCGTCTCGTAATTGAGCAGTGAATCAACCGATCGCGCCAGCGCCTGCCCGTCGAGCCGGTTCATCTGCTCGCGCAGCTTGGTCCGCCATTCGGTGATGATCCGCGTCACCGTGATGTAGGCGACCACCGAGACCAGCGTCGCCGCCACCAGGCCCAGCCCGAAGTGGGTGTAGAAGATCACCGTCACCGCGATCAGCTCGATCACCGTAGGGGCGATGTTGAAGAGCAGGAAATAGAGCATCACATCGATGCTCCTGGTGCCGCGATCGATCACTTTGGTGACCTCGCCGGTGCGACGGGCAAGGTGGAAGCGCAGGCTCAGCCGGTGGAGACGGTGGAACACGTCGACCGCCAGCGCGCGGGTGGCATCCTGGCCGACCCGCTCGAACACGATGTTGCGCAAGTTGTCGAACACCACCCCGGCAAAACGCCCCGCAGCATAAGCCAGCACAAAAGCCAGCGCGAGATTGAGCGCGGCGCTTCCGCCAATTGTCATCCGGTCGATCGCGTTCTTGTAGAAGAACGGCAGCGTCAGGACGATCGCCTTGCTCGCCAGCACCAGCAGCAGCGCGCCCGCGATCCGCCAGCGCAGCGCAAGGTTGTCGCGCGGCCACAGATACGGAATGAACCGCCGCAGCGTCTGCCAGCCATCGTGCCGGGCGTTGGGATCGGTGGCGGTATCGGGTGGCATCGCGCGAGGAGATAGGTGCTGGACCGCACAGCGCCAATGATATTCGCGCGGGGGCGTTTGTGACCGGGGGGTATTCGCTCAGCGCCGAGTGATCGAAGCGCGCTCCGGTTCTGTCGCTGTGGGGCGGCAGGTCGAACAGGATCTTGCGCTCCTGAAAGTCAATCGCCACCCGCTGGAACGCGCGCAGCTGGGCCATGCCCAGCAGCAGCGCGGGCTTTTCGCTAAGGTTGAGGCGTTCGAACGGCGGCGCATCGGCAAAGATCATCGGCAGTTCGGTGAAGTCGAGGCTGCCGATCGTCACCCGATGGGCAAACAACAGATCGGCGGCAATCTCCTGTCCGGTCACTGAAATCAGGCTGGTGCGTTCGGGCGTGCGGCGCCGGGCCATCGCGCGTTGCAGCGCGCGGTTGCCGATTGTGCTCTGCGCGCCGGTATCGATCACCACGTCGGTCTTTATCCCATCGACCAGCGCGTTGGTCATGATCAGTTGGTCGCCGCGCAGGCGGGCACGGACGATGATCTCGAAACCCCTATTGCCGCCCAGTTCGTGCGCGTCATCGACCGCCATCAAGTTGCGCTTGAAATCGATCAGCACGCGCCGATTGCGCAAACCGTCGAGCCCGATGATCCCGTCGGCACCGATGTGCGAGCCTTCGAGCAGCGGGGCGGACAGATCGTAGAAGCTGCGGCGGCCCAGCTGGACCTCGGCGACATCGACCAGATCGACCGCCAGGCTGCCCGCCACCCCGACCAAAGTCGCGCGCCCGTTGGGGACCAGACCGAGCCGTTCGGCCAGCCCGCGGGCGAGCACGGTGCGTTCGGCGCCGGTGTCGATCAGGAAATCGTAGGGTCCGTTGTTGCCGATCCGCACGGGCACAGTCAGCCGGTCATGGCCGTCGCCGACGGTCTTGATGATGTCAGTGGTCGAAGCCTGTGTGGCGGCATTTTGCCCGGCAGCGATCGGCAACGAGGTCAGCAGCGCCAGCGGAGCCGAGGCGATCAGGTACCAGTGCGGCATTGTTCATCCTCTTCGTAAGCGGAGGATACCACGGATCGGCCTCGCGCACCAATTCCGCCTGGCACCGACGATGGCGGACTCAAGCTGTTCCCGAACGCCCCAGCATCGCCAGCATTTCAACCAGGCGCGACCTTGCGAATGTCATTATCCAGCCGAGATAGATCGCGGCACCGATGACCACCAACACTGCCAGGCGGGGCAGGGCGGGCAAGCCGCCGGCCACGCGATCGGCAAGCGTGACGGACACTGCCATCGCAACGCCCGCCAGGACCGGAGGAAGTATCGCCTGCCCCAGTTCCCGCGCCTTCACCCCGATGGCCGGCAACGACCAGGCGGCGGTGATCGCGGTCAGCGCGGGATATCCCACCAGCCATGCTGCCGCGATTCCTGGTGCTCCCCAGTGAACCCCGGCCAGGAACCCAAGCCCCATCGTCACCGCCCCCAGCGCCGCAGTGCGCGTTCCGATCCCCGGGCGGCCGACTGCGTTGGTGGCGGGAGCGAACAGCACGTGGAGCGTCATGAACGGCATCGCCAGCGCCAGCAGCGCGAGCAGCGGGGCGGCCTCGACCCACTTATCGCCCAGGACCACCCGGACCAGCGGTTGCGCAGTCGTTGCCAGCCCCAGGCAGAACGGGATCGCCAGCAGCAGGATCACCCGCACCGACTTGAGGAACCCCGCAGCCATCGCGGCAGGATCGTCCTGGACTCGCGAATAGGCCGAAAACGCCACCTCGTTAAGCGGCGGGACCACCTTGTTGACGAAGATCTGGGCGAGGAACAGCGCGGTGGTATAAAGCCCCAGTGCGTGCGGATCGAGCGCGCGCCCGGCGATCGCCACGTCAGACTGGGTCTGGACGAAATACAACAATTGGCTGAGCGCGACCATCCCGCCGAACCCGGCGATGCCCCACGTGCCGCGAAAATCGAAGCTTGGCCAGATCAGCGCGCGTGCCGCCAGCGCCATCCCCAGCGCGCGGCTGCCGAACATCGCGATCGGCGCGACAACCAGCGTCCAAACGCCGAGCCCGCCTAGTGCGCCGCCCAGCGATGCCGCCGCGCCGATCATCGCCGAGACGATGTTGACTTGCGCCTGGCGGCGAAAGTCCATGCCGCGCGACAGGATCGCATAGCCCAGTGCGAGGAACGGGTTGGTCAGGAAGATCAGCGCCTGCCAGCGCAGCATCGTCGCCACCACCGGCTGACCGTAATAGTCGGCGACCAGCGGCGCGGCGGCGAACTGGAGCAGCGCCAGCGCGCCATTGAGTACGATCAGCATCCCGAACAACTGGCGCATCATCCGTGGGGTCACTTCGCGCTGCTGGATCAGCGCGTTGGCCAGGCCATAGCCGTTCATCAGGTTGAGCAGGCTCAGCACCACCGCGGACATCGCGTAAAGCCCATAGTCGGCGGGCGAGAGGATGCGGATGACCAGAAAAGTCGAGGCCCATGCCACCAGCTGCCCGAAGATCTGGGTGCCCGATCGCCAGATCACCGCGCTGCGGACCTGATCGCGCAAGCTGGCGGGCGCCGCCTGGGTGGCGTTCATGCGGCGCGTTCCGCCGACCGCGAGAGGGTCTTGAAAAAGCTCGCGAAGCTGTCGGTGTTGCCGCGAGAATGGGCACGGCGGCGCCACTGGAGCATTGGTCGGGCCAGCGCCGGGAACACCTGCCAGGCGGCGAACGCGGCGGTCCACACCGGGCCGCCCAGCTCGGTTGCGGTTGCATGAAGCTCGGCCAGGCCGCGCCGGGCGTCGCCGTCGATGATCCGGTCGATCGCATGTTCGAACGCCAGCGCGCGGCGATTGTCGGCGATCAGGCGCTCGACCAGCGCCTGCTCGGGCCGTCCGAAAAGATGGGGCAGAGCCTTCTCGTAAACCCGGATATTGCCCAGCAGCATCCGCTCGGCGCTGGCCGAGGCCGATCCGGGACGCACCCGGTATTCGCCCAGAACTTCGTCGACATAGTGCGCATGGCCGCCCGGCAGCATCAGCCTGACCCACAGGTCGAGGTCTTCGGCCTGAGCCATCGCGGTGTCGAAGCCGCCGATCGCTTCAAAGTCGTTTCGGCGAAAAGTGGTGCCGATATAAACGCCAAAGCTGCGGTCGAGCACGTCGGCGAGGGTGCCGTGGATCCCGTCGCCTCTGCCCTGAAGCCCGCTGAAGCAGGTCCGCTCGCGCGCCACCGCGCCAAAGATATGGGCGTTGCAGGTGACCAGGCGAGCGTCGGGATCGGTATCGAGCACCGCTACCGCCCGCTTGAGGTATTCACGGCGGAGCATGTCGTCGCCGTCGAGCAGGGCGATATAGGGCGCGCTCGTCTCGGCGATCGCACGGTTGCGCGCAGCCGATACCCCGTGGTTGGCGGTGGCGACGAAGCGGATCCGCGGGTCGACCAAAAACGGCGCCACCGCTGCGGCGACATCGTCGGGCGCGCCATCGTCGATCACCACGCATTCCCATTCGGCCAGGGTCTGCGCCTGCAGCGAAGCGAGCGCCTCGCCGAGCAGATGCGCGACGCCATAGGCGGGTACGATCACCGCCACGCGCGGGGGACAGGAGGCATGAGCAGGCATTGCCGACGCGTTTACCATCCGCTGCGTAAAGATAGGCTTACCCGCCAATTTCCGCAGATTCCCACGCCGAATGGGAAGGGAGAGGCTAACGAGACTCATCATGCGGGCTGCCAAAGCCGCCGAAACGGTGCCACCAGAACCGCAGAAATCCGGGAGTTTGCGAGGTCATTGAAATAAAATTGCAGAATGATGTTGACCGAATCCCGCCCCCTCCATATACGCCAGTCCACCGAAGGGGAGCAGGCGGTTTCGCCGGCCCTCCGACGGTCGCCAACACTAGACGGACGCCTGTCCCCCGGTACCTATCGGGGAGCATCGGTTGTCCGCCTCTTCTGTTGGATGGCTCTTTGACATTGTTGGTTTAGATGAAGGGACATGTGGGCGACGGCGCCCGGTCCGGGGATTTTCAAGCTCCGGGTACCGGTAACAAGTCGATGCCTTAACGTTCCGGCTTTGCTCACGCACTGTCG
>JANMPV010000033.1:0-7046 GCA_031370045.1 Novosphingobium sp.
CCACCTCCGGCCAAGCCTTGTTGTTCCCGGCCGGTACGGTCGCAGTGCTGTAGCTTGCGCAAAAGGCGTCCAAAAGGGGATGCCACGGTTCGTCATTATCGGCCCGATCAGAGATCAGGTTCCAACTCTCGACTCGTTTCCGGCGGTGCCGACGCCGCTACTGGCCGAAAAGGGGTGCTGCGCGTGGATCGGCCGCTATCTCGCGCTTGCAAACTGAGACCGGCCAGTCGGCCTACGACCCAGTTCCAGCCTGAAAGCATAAGGCCAAGGAACGTCTGATTTCGGGCATCCGCTAATAACCTTCGAACGGCCGGGTTTGGGTCGAAACCATACACGCCTCCCCATCGCGAGCACCTCCACGTCGAAAACGAACCCCTTGTCTTCCGTCGCCAACGCGCGTTCAATCCGCGCGGGCCGCGACAGGAGGAAAACCGTATGATCCGTCATCTCGTAACCGGCGCGCTCGGCGCGCTCGCACTCTTCGCCGTCACCACCGCGCGCGCCGAAGTCTATGTCGATTACACTCCCGAAGCCGGGTTCTGGGAGATCAACGCGGTCGACGTCGATCCCAACCATATCGACGATTACCTCGTCGGGCTCAAGCGCAGCCAAATGCCGTTCTTCGAAATCCTCAAGAAGCGCGGGATGATCGATGCCTACAAGTTCGTGGTCCGAAACGGCTATGCCAAGGGCAACCCCAGCGTGCTGATCATGGTGCATTATACCAGCTACGCCGCGCTCGCCCCCGACAAGGCGCGCGACATGGCGATCCAGAAAGAAGTCCTCGCGGGCTTTTCCAAGGAGAAAGGCGATGCCGCGGTCGCGGGGTACGAGAAGTATCGCACTTTCGTCGATAACAGCCAGTGGACCGAAATGACCATGACCAAGTGACCGCAACCAAATAAGCCGAGCGCCGGGCCATCGCACTGCGGTGGCCCGGGCCTTGCAACGGCAGTTTGTCGCGGCAACACCCAAGACGCCCCGCAGCAGCTTAACCGATCAGTGGTCCGTCTCGGCGCTTTTCGTGTAACCTGTTCAGCCCGTATGCGTTGTGTTTCCTACAGAAGTCCCCGTGCCGCATTTTCGCGGAGTGGGGCAGGCTGAAGGAATCGAGTCATGCGCAAGGCGCTCATCGCAATCGCAACACTTGCCGCACTCGCGGCCACTCCCGCGCTCGCCCAGGGCCGCAGCGGAGGCGGTGGAGGCGGCGGAAATTCTGGCGGAGGAATGGGCGGCGGCGGCTTTGGCGGGGGTATGGGCGCAGGCCCACCCATCAGCCCGCCGGGACATTCAGGGATGGATACGCGGGGAGCCTCTGGCTCAGCCAAGGATATTGCCTCGCAACGCGGTGCGTTCGGGCGAGATTTTGCTGCGAACCAGCATCTGTCAGCGCAGGAATATCGGGCGCTGGCGCAAGAGCGGCGCTCGGTCGCCGCGCAATACGCCCAGGCAGCTAGATCAGGACGCAGATTGCCCGATCATGCGGGTCGCGATATCCGGACTGCGCTCAAGCAGGACATCGACACCTGGCGCTCGGAATTCACGGTCGGTCGCAAGGAGTGGCAGGCCATGCGCGATCAGTGGATCGTTGACCGTCGTTCGCTGACCCCCGCGCAGTGGGCCCAACGCCGCGCCGATTGGTTCGCAACCCGCGACGGCTGGATCGCGCGTAACAAGGCCTACGCGGCGACCCGCCGCACTAACTGACGACAGACGGGGCCGGTCACACGCCGGCCCCGTTCGCTGAACCGTGCGCCTCAGTAAAGCTTCACCGCGCCATCGCCTAACGGCTGGGCATCGCTGTTGAAAAAAGTAAAACTGCCCGCGTCGCGGTCGATCTCGAACAGCGCGAACCCGCCCGCGATGTGGTCGGGCTTGCCGGGGTCGCGGCGGTAGAAGCTGCGTTCGATCGGTGGGGCGACCGGATCGCAATGCTGGACGGCGCCGCACTCGCCTGCGCCGGTGTGCGAAGCCAAAACCTCGGAGCCGGCGCCCGAGCACACGTAGTGCATCCCGCCCTGCTCGATATGAAACAGACAGTGGTCGTGGCCATGCACCCACGCCTTCACCCCGTGGGCTTTGAGCTTGGTGTCGAGCGTATCGAGCTGCTTGCCGCCGCCATGAGCGCCGACCGACCAAATGCCGTGGTGCCCGATCGCCAGCCGGATCGCATCGCCGGGGGAGCCTGCCAGCGCGCGGTCCATGTCAGCGATCTGTTTCAGGCGCAGCTCTTCCGAAAAATCGTCGCCATAGAGCATGAAGGGAAAGCCCTCCTTGCCGAGCCATTGCACCGTATCGAAGAACAACAGGTGCAGCGGCGGCCAGCCGTCGCGGCGCATTATCTTGTCGTACCACCGGGCATCCATGTTCCAGCGCGGGCTGATCGCATGGCGGCTAATCTGGGCCTCGACCGAGCCGCCGTAATCGTGGTTGCCCAGCACCGAATACCAGTTTCCAAAATCGGCCGAATAGACGTTTTCGAAGCAGGAGTTCCAGCGATAGTCGGTGTCCGACCACACCCCCCAGTGGTAGAAGTTGTCGCCGGTGCTGATCACGAATTCGGTGCGTTTCTCGCGCGCGACCTGTTCCATCGCCAGCGCCGTGCGACGCTGATCCTTGCGCCCATCGCGGCCCCAGTCACCGATCACCAGGAACCGCCAGACCTTGTCCGGCGCGGGCTGAGCCCGGACCAGCGTCGGCGCCGCCAGAACCAACGGTACCGCAGCGACAACCGCGCGACGCGTAAACTGCTTCGATGCCATGCCCACCCCCTAGTTTGCGGCGAGTGTGTCACCGTTGTGGGCCGCTGACAATCGCTCCGCATGGCTGGTCAAGGTTTTCGGTCTGTTCTATCGCTAATGCCATGAGCGACCCCCTCGCCCTCCCCGCGCTTCACGCCAGCCACGGCGGCACCTGGCTGTGCGATGCCGCGGGCAGCACGCGCGGGCTGGCCAAGGGCGAGGCGATCGTGGCGGCGGCTGATACGCCACTGCTGATGCTCAACGCGCCCTTGGTGGCCTCGCGGCTGGGCTATCCCGATCTGTCGGGGCTCGACCTGCTCGAGCTGTTCGCGTTCGTCCACCCGGCACGGTTCGTGGTGCCGACCGCGAAGGGCCTGGCCGATGCGCTGGGGCTGGTCGAGCCCGAGGCCGACAGCAATATCCCCGTCTTTCTCCAGCGCGCCGCCGGGGCATTGCTGGCGGTGTGCCGCGACCCGACTTGGGCCGAACGCGAGGGGGCGTGGAGCGGGCTCCAGTCGCTCGCCCGGCTGCGCTGGTCGTGGGCCGGGCCATTGGCGCAGGCGATCGCAAGACCCGAGCGCGCCGAACGCTGGCTGTTTGCGCGCCTGCCCGAATGGGAGGAAGCCCCCGAACGCTCGCAACCCGCGCAGATTTCGCTGGGCAGCGAGGAGATCGAGGCGCGCCTCGCCCGCCTGCTGGGTCGCGATGCCGAGGAACGTCCTGGCCAGCGCGATTACGCCCGCGCCGCCGCGCAAGTGTTCGCTCCCAGAGGCCGCGAGCGCGTCCCCAACGTGCTGCTGGCGCAGGCGGGGACCGGGGTCGGCAAGACACTCGGTTATCTCGCCCCGGCCTCGCTGTGGAGCGAAAAGGCCCAAGGCGGCGTGTGGGTTTCGACCTTCACCAAGGCGCTGCAGCGCCAGCTCCGCCGCGAAAGCGCTCTGGCCTTCCCCCAAGGTGACGCCGCCAAGCCGCGCGTGGTGGTGCGCAAGGGGCGCGAGAACTATCTGTGCCTGCTCAACCTGGAAGATGCGCTGCAAGGTGGGTTTGGCGGACGCCCGGCGGTTCTCGCGCAGCTGGTGGCGCGCTGGGCCGGGTACACGCGCGATGGCGACATGATCGGCGGCGATCTGCCCGGCTGGCTCGGCACATTGTTTCGCCAGCGCGGCATCCGCGCGCTGACCGACCAGCGCGGCGAATGCGTCTATGCCGGGTGCCCGCATTATCGCAAATGCTTCATCGAACGCAGCGTGCGGGCGAGTGCCGAAGCCGATCTGGTGATCGCCAACCACGCGCTGGTGATGGTCAACGCCGCGCGCGGAAGAGAGGGTGCGGGCAAGCCCACGAGGCTGGTGTTCGACGAAGGCCACCACGTGTTCGATGCGGCGGATTCCACCTTCGCCGCGACGCTCAGCGGGGCCGAATCGATTGAGCTGCGGCGCTGGGTGATCGGACCCGAGGGTGGCCGCAGCGGCCGTAGTTCTGGAGGCCGCCGCCGGGGCCTCGCCGCACGCCTCGCCGATCTGGCGAGCTACGATGAGGACGGCGCCCGCGCGATCGCCCAGGCGTGCGAGGCGGCGGAAGCACTCCCCGCCGAAGGCTGGCTGGCGCGGATCAACGAGGGCGCACCTTCAGGCCCGCTCGAAGCGTTGCTCGGCGCGGCGCGTGCCACGGTTTACGCCCGCGACGAAAGCGGCGGGGCCGAGGCTGGGTATGGGCTTGAGACCGAGGCGGCGCAGCTCGACGGCGGGTTCGTCGAACTCGCCGGGCAGGCGCAATCCGCGCTCGAAGCCTTGCGCAGCCCGCTGATCCGCCTCGGCCTGCGGCTTGAAGCGCTGCTCGCCGAACCGCCCGACTGGCTCGATGGCAGCGGTCGCGCGCGGATCGAGGGCGCGCGTGGCAGCCTGAGCTGGCGCTGCGATCTGATCGCCGCCTGGATCGCGCTGCTTGCTCGCCTCGGCGGCCCGATCGACCCCGAGTTCGTCGACTGGCTCGCGGTCGAACGCAGCGACGGACGCGAGTTCGACGTCGGGCTCCACCGCCGCTGGCTCGACCCCAGCAAGCCGTTCGCCAAAGTCGTGCTCGAACCCGCGCACGGGGTCATGCTGACCTCGGCGACTCTCACCGGCGGCGGCGGCTGGGAGACCGCGATCGCGCGCAGCGGCGCGCCGCACGTCGGGGTCGATCCCCGGCGGATCGAGGCGGAAAGCCCGTTTGACTACGCCACCCAGGCCGAAGTGCTGATCGTCACCGATGTACCCAAGGGCGACATCCCCCAGCTCGCCGCCGCCTATGGCCGCCTGATCGAGGCCGCGGGCGGCGGGGTGCTCGGGCTGTTCACCGCGATCCGCCGGTTGCGCGCGGTCTATGGCCGGATCGCGGACCGCCTCGCCCGCACCGGGCTGCCGCTCTATGCCCAGCATGTCGATCCGATCGACACCGGCACATTGGTCGATATCTTCCGTGACGATCCGCGCGCGTCCTTGCTTGGCACCGATGCGCTGCGCGATGGGGTGGATGTGCCCGGCCACTCGCTGCGGCTGGTGATCATGGAGCAGGTGCCATGGCCCAAGCCCTCGATCCTCCACCGCGCGCGCCGCGCTGCCGCCAACAAGGACGGGGGCGGTGGCAGCGCCTATGACGACGCGATTATCCGCGCGCGATTGGCGCAGGCGTTCGGTCGGCTGATCCGCCGCGCAGACGATCACGGGCATTTCGTGGTGCTGTCCGCCGCGTTTCCTTCGCGCCTGCTCACCGCCTTTCCGCCCGCCACTCCGGTGCGGCGGGTGACGCTGGACGAAGCTTTACAAAGCGTCGCCGCCGGTGTTTCTCCTGCGCTGACCCAACCGGAGGGTGCCGCTTGAAAACGCGCTTATGAAAACGCTGGGACTCTTCCGTCACGCCAAATCCGGCTGGGCCGACCCGCGCGCCCGCGATTTCGACCGCCCGCTGAGCGAGCGCGGCGAGCGCGGTGCGGCGCTGATGGGGCAGCACATCCGCGATTTCGGCGTCAGGTTCGACCGGGTTCTGGCATCTCCCGCGGTGCGCGTGGCCGAAACCATCGAACTCGCCAGCAAGGCGTTCGGGCGCAGCTTTCCGGTCGAATGGGACCGCCGCATCTACCTCGCCAGCTCGGCCACACTGCTTGAACTCCTCCAGGGGGTCGAGGGCGATCCGGCGGCGGTGCTGATGGTCGGGCACAATCCGGGGTTGGAAGACCTGATCTTCGACCTCGTCCCCGACGACGGAACCAGCCCCTTGCGCGACGAGGTCGAAGTGAAGTTTCCCACCGCGACCTTCGCGGTGCTGGAGATCGACATCGCAAGCTGGGGCGACCTGGCCGAAGGCAGCGCCAGGTTCACCCACATGACCCGCCCGCGCGATCTCGATCCCACGTTGGGGCCGGAGCTGGTGGATTGAAGGATTGGGGATGAGGTTTGCGCGTGTATCCTTCGACAGGCTCAGGAAGAGCGGGTGTGGGGAAAGTAAGGATTCAGGTTAGCAATCCGTGAAAACGTCCGCTCAGCCTGAGCCTGTCGAAGGCCGCGCGCCAACAGTTCGACAAATCCTCACGCCACGCGCTAACCCCGCCTGATGACCATCTGGGATTTCGCCATCGACCGCGGCGGTACCTTCACCGATATCGTCGCGCGCTGCGCAGACGGGCGCGAGGAAGTGCTCAAGCTGCTGTCCGAGGCCCCCGGCCACTATGCCGATGCGGCACTCGAGGGCATATCCCGCATCCTCGCCAGCCATGGCGGCACGCTTGGCGCGGTGAGGATGGGGACCACGGTTGCCACCAACGCGCTGCTCGAACGCAAGGGCGATCGGTGCGCTTTGGCGATTACCGCCGGGTTCGGCGACGCGTTGCGGATCGGGACCCAGGCGCGTCCTGATATCTTCGCGCGTCACATCGAATTACCAGAGCAACTCTATGAACAAGTTATCGAAATAGACGAACGGATCGGCGCCGACGGAGAACTGGTCCGCCCGCTCGATCTTGCCAGTACGCGCGAGCGGCTGCTTGAATTGCGCAGCGACGGCTTCGATGCGCTGGCCATCGTTCTGGTTCACGGCTGGCGCTATCTTGAGCATGAACTGCAGGTCGCAGCGATCGCCCGCGAATTGGGTTTTGCGCAAATCTCGGTCAGCCACGAGGTCGCGCCGCTGATCAAGCTGATCCCGCGCGGCGATACCACCGCGGTCGATGCCTACCTCTCGCCGGTGCTGCGGCGGTATGTCGAGCGGGTCCGCGGCGGCCTGGCACCCGGCACCTCGCTGCACTTTATGCAGTCCAACGGCGGACTT
>JANMPV010000299.1:0-9398 GCA_031370045.1 Novosphingobium sp.
GTGGCCGGGGCAGTGGATGACGTTCAGCGTCACCTCGCCCACGGTGACGGTGTCGCCATCGACCAGCCAGCGGTCGGGTTCGAACACCTCGCCTTCCATGCCATACTTCGCGCCCGCTTCGGCCAGCCCCTCGATCCAGAACCGGTCGGCCTCGTGTGGGCCTTCGATCTTCACGCCCATCTCGCGCGCCAGCACGCCCGCCTGGCCGCAGTGATCCATGTGGCCGTGGGTAACGAGAATTTTCTCCAGCGTGACCCCGGTTTTCCCCAGCGCCAGCTTCAACCGCGGCAGATCGCCGCCCGGATCGACAAACGCGCCGCGCATCGTCCTGGTGCACCAGATCAGCGAACAGTTCTGCTGGAACGCGGTGACCGGGATGATCGCGGCCTGGAGCGGGGGCTTGGGTTTGGCGATGTCCGGCATTTGGCGGATGTGGCGGGTGTGCCGGGAATTTGCAATCCTCCCCGAGCTTGTCTCGGGGAGGTGGCAGTCGGTGCTTCAGCCGACTGACGGAGGGGTTCTTGCGCATTACCCCTCCACCACCGCTTCGCGGCGGTCCCCCTCCCCGAGCAAGCTCGGGGAGGATTTAGAGCCGCCCGCCTTTCCAGACCACCCGGCCGACGATCTCCACTTCCCCCGCATCCCTCTCGATCTCGGGATAGGCGCGGTTGTCGCTGATCAGGCGAAGCGCATCGCCCGCGCGTTCGACGCGTTTGACCAGCAGCACGTCGTCGAGGCGGAGCACGTGGATGCCGCTGCGCAACGGGCGCACGGTGCGATCGACGAGGATTTCGTCGCCATCGCGCAACGTCGGGTCCATCGAATCGCCCTCCACCTCAATCGCGCTGAGCATCGCGGCGTTCAACCCGTTCGCCTTGAGCCAGCGGGCGGAAAAGCGAAGTTGGCCGACCGGCAGCTCAGCCCCGGCCAGCGCCCCCGACCCCGCCGACGCGCCGAGCGGCAAGCGCGGGACATCGGCCCATTCGCCCTGCGATTTGCGCTGGCCGACATAGGAAGCGTCACCTGCGCCCTCACCCGCACCGCCGAGTTCAGCGTCGTCCACCCCAAAAAACCGCGCGAGGGTGCGGCGGTCGCCTTCCTCCAGCTTGCGCGGGCTGCCTTTGCGCATGAACTGCTGGAGATAGCTGGGGTTGCGCCCGAGCAGCGCCGAGAGCCCGGACAGGCTGACGCCCTGGGCTTCGACCAGCTCCATCAGCCGCACGCGGGAATCGGTTGCAATCACGATTTTTCCCTACATCACGGATTATTCCTAGACAAGTAGGATTTACATGGCGAGTTTAGGATTATTCCGATTCGCCAGTCGGACCACCGGGGTCGCATCAACGGGGGAGTACCAGGGCTGATGCTGATCCGCGAAATCGAGCGCTTCCTGCGCCGCACTGGCCTTGCCGCAACGACTTTCGGGCGACTCGCCGCAGCCGATCCCCGCCTGGTATTCGATCTGCGCAACGGCCGCGAACCCCGCAAGGGATTGAGACTGCGTGTGGAACATTTCATGAACACATTTGGAGAGAGCCGCCGTGCAAGCTGATATCGGCCACCCCTCGATCGCCGTGCGCAAAGCCCGTCGCGATCCCGCCAACCGCCTGCTCGGCGCGCTGCACGAGCTCGGCGGCGGACAAGCCATAGTCCTGCGCCACGAAGAGCGCGCCTGGGCCAGCATCACCTTTTCCGGTGCCCGCCACGCCCTGACGCTGCGCTTTGTTGGCGACGCCGCGGTCGAGGCTGGCGAACGCTTGATCGCTGCGCTGCCCGACCACGAATTCGCGATTCCCAAGCGGCTAGTGGCTGACGCCGCAATCGTCGCGGTGCGCCACACGCTGCTGCCCCGGCCGAGCCTGGAGGTGGAGTGCGAGGTACTGTTGCTGGACGAGGATTGAAGGTGGCGCTGCGCCAGGCGGGGCTGGCGCATAGGACGCCTTCATCTCGATTCCCGTCATCCTGAACTCGTTTCAGGATCCATTCTCCACCCGCCCCGCAGGTGCCGGACGAGAGCGACCCAGCGGAAAGATGCGTTCAAGACTGCCCGCTCCGGTCATGCGGCGCGATGGATGCTGAAACGAGTTCAGCATGACGAAGCTAAGAGACAAGGTAGGGTGGAATTGACGCGCTCTGACCTATCCCTCCGCGATCAATTCAAGCCGGTTGCCGAACGGATCGTCAACATAGACCCGCGCCGAACCCTCGAAATCGCCGTCTTCGCGCACCGTGCAGCCCGCCTCGCGCAGGACCGTCACGAGCGCCTCGAACCCCGTCACCCGCAGCGCCGGATGCGCCTTGCGCGCGGGGCGGAAGTCGGCCTCCACCCCCAGATGCACGCGCACCGCGCCGCTGCGAAACCAGCAGCCGCCCCGCGCGGCAAGTTCGGCGGGTTTGGCTTCCTCGTCCAACCCCAGCAGATCGTAGTAGAACCCGCGCGCGGCGTCCTCGCCACCGGGCGGCATCGCGAGCTGGACGTGATCGATCCGGGTAAGCGCCACTTGCGACGCGCTACTTCATCGCCCGCATGGCGCTCTTCTCGTCCTTAGCCAGCATTGGCGGGGCCTTGGCGCCAACCCACAGGCTCATATCGACCGCGTTGCTGACCTTGTAGGGCGCGCGGCGGCTGTTGAGGAACAGTGTTTCCATCTCGGGCCGGGTGAACGGGCGTGAACCGAGGCGGCCAAACACCGCCATCTGCCCGCCGGTTTCATCGACCCCGCGATCGCGGTCGAGCCCCTTGGACATCGCCAGCGCGGGTGACGGCGTGTGCGTCCACGAGATCAGCTCGGGCTTGGGCTCGGGCGCGAAACCATAGAGGTTGGGCTGGTTGGCAAAGCTGGCGAGCTGGATCACCTTCATCCCATTGCGGCCATCGGCGACATACGCGAACGGGCTGGCGTTGGTCGACCCGACGATCACGTCCTCGGCATCGTTGAGCTGCCCGTCGGCGGTGTACTTCATGGTGATCGAGGGCCGCTCGGGCGCGGTGACATCGACGATTACCAGGCCCTCCGCCTTGGCCGCGACATAGGCGAACGTGCGCGCAACATAAACCTTGCGCGCATCGGCCAGCGGCACGGTCGCCTGCGGGATCGCGCGCGGCTGGGCCAGCTCGGTGACGTCGAACAGCTCAAGCCCGTTGGCGGTGGTCACCCACAGATAGCGGAACTGGATCGCACTGGCGCGGCCATCGCTGAGCGGAACCACCGAAGTCACCTGCGGATCGAGGCAAGTTTCACCGCCTTGCTTCTCGCTGACCTCGCACGGCGCTTTTGGCGACCACGGCTTGGTCAAGTGGACCGTCACCAGCGAAGTCGGCGTGGTGATGTAGGCATAATCGCCCGCCAGGGTGATGTGGCGCGCACCGGTGAGCACGCCATCGGGATTGAAGGTCAGCGCGCGATGGAAGAAGTTGTTGCGGAACTCACCATCGGCCAGCGTATCGACGTTGACCGCGATCAGGCCTTCCTGGCTGTCGCTGACGAAGGCGTAGCTATAGATCGGGCTGAACGGTTGTTCCTGGTTGGCGGCGCGCAGTTCGGGCGTGTTGCGCGTCGGCGCGATGTTCTGGTTAGTCGGCAGCGCCATGCAGGTGGCGTTCCTGGTGCCGACATGCGTGTCCTGGCCCAGTGCCGAGAACGGCGCCTTGAGGATCCGCTCCGAGATGCCCTTGTTGGCAATGCTGGCGATATCGTAGGCGCGGAAGCCCCCGGTGCCTTCGGCAACGAACATATATTCGCCGCGCATCTGGAGGCAGCGGACCGCATCGCCCGTGCCTTCGACAGTGTTGAAGAACGCCTCGCGCCCGGTGCTCTCGCCGCTCAGCTTGCCATCGGCGATCTTGCCGCGGGTCCAGTTCTTGAGCTCGCGGTTGTTTTTCTCGACGTGGTCCTTGTAGAAATCGGGGTAGGCATTGCGGTGCAGATAACTGCCGATCACCGCCTGCGGTTCGTCCCATTCGGTCACGCGCACCGCCTCGAACCCGCCTTGCAACCCGACCATCGCGTTCATGCCGACGAAGTTGACGTAGTTGGTGCCCATCAGCAGCAACTGCGACATGATCGCGTTGTTATCGTCATTTGCCGAAAGATGGCAGTCGGTGCACTGCTTGGTCTCGGTCAGTCGCACGGTGTGCGGGAAATGCGGCGCGAACGCCTGGCTCGAGTACCCGATCGCCGAAATCGGCGGCTGCTGGACGTAGATCCGCTCGCGGTTGATGTTGGTCGAACTCAGGATCAGCGCCGAAGTGGAGCGGATCGGGGTGATGATCGACTTGCCCGGGTCGGACCCCGAAAACTTGGTGGTCTTGTGCCGCCCAAGCTGGAACATGTCGTCGCGCGCGACCTGCGGGTTATAGCTCGCGTAGTTGCGGGTGTAATCTTCCTCGTACTTGTGGACTGCCGACTTCCAGTTGGCCTCGATCGGCAGGTGGCAGCCCGCGCAGCTCGTGGTCCATGCCAGGTGGCAGGTGAAGCAGGCCATATCGTCGTCGGGGTGGGCGCGTTCGCTTTTGGGGATCGCGGTCCCGAACTTGTAGACGCCGTCCTCGCTGGCCGATTTGGCCATCAGCTTGGCGCGTGCCGCCTTGGGATTGAAGATCGGCTTGCCCAGATCATCGCTTTTCCCGGCATAGCGGGCGTCGACCGAATCCTTGACCAGGCTGACCCGCCATGACTTGTCGGGATCGATGATCGAACGCTGGACCAGCACGCGGCGCCCGGTCTTGGGCTCGCGGAACCATTCGAAGCGGCGCTGACCGTCCATGTTGCGGATCAGCGCAAGGTTGTGGCCCTCGGGCGGCGCGGCCAGATTGCTGGTCATCAGCGTGGGATAGGCATCGGACGTGCCGTGGCAGTCCTTGCAGCCAATCTCGATCGCGTTGGCGACTTCGGTGTAGATCAGCCCGTTGCCGTGGTTGTCCTGCGCGAAGTGGCAATCTGCGCACTGCATCCCGAGCTGCGCGTGGATATCCATCATATGGACCGACTTGCCCGGATTGGGTCCGGCTTCGACGAACTTGCCCTCGCCTGCCTTGCGGAACTTTTCGGGGTCGCTGGGATCGACAATATGTGCGGTGTCGGTGCCATAGGTCGCCATGTCGCCATCGGCATCGAGCAGGTTGCCGCGGCGATCGCGCTTGAGGATCGCGCGGAAGTTCCAGCCGTGGCCGTGATAGTCGGCAAACTGGGTCGCGGTGGCCGAGGCGTTGAGGTCGTAGACGTTGCGCAGGAATTCGACATCGCGCCACAACCCGTGGGTGCTTGCCGCCTCGGGGTTGCGGTCGAGCGTCTCACGCGCCTGCGACGCGGTCGGGTAGAACTGCTTCTTGAACACGCGGGCATAGTCTTCGTCGGACATTCCCGGCGGCTTGGGCGCGGTGTTCTCGGGTCCCGACCACATCTGCGGGGCGTTCGATTCGTAATCCCACATCGTGTAGCCGAGGTAGCTGTTCAGGAAGATGTTCGGCTGGTGCATGTGGCAGTTCATGCACTGCGCGGTGGGGATCGCGCGGGTGAAGCCGTGGACCAGCGGGTGGCCGCGCTCGCGGTCCTGCATGGTGACCGGACCGTCGCCTTCGTGTGCACCGGACCCCATCGCTTTGCCATGTTCGTCGAGCCCGGCGGTGGCATGCGCGTCACCCGCGCTCATTTCATGCCCGGGCATCGTCCCGTGCGGGGCAGCGCCCTCGCTCGACGCGAACACTTCGAGCTGATTGGCCGAGGCGATCGCCTTGCGGCAATCGGCGTCCATCGTCGCCGAGTTGGCCGGATCGCTGGCGTCGCCGCCCAGATAGCGCCCGTCGTGGTGCTCGCCCGCTGCGCCTTCTTCGCTGTGCTTCTTGCCGGTCAGGACGGTCCCGGGAACCAGCGAGTGATGCTCTTCCTCGCCCGCCACATAAGTGCCGTAGCCGCCGCTGCGGTGTCCGCCCTCACGCAACGAATTGATCGTCGGATCGACCGTCACCGTCTGTCCGTCGCGCCCGCACTTGCCATAGTTGAGCGAGTGGCGCGGTTCACGGTCGTTGGCATAGATCACGTGGCAACTGGCGCAGCCCGAGGTGCGATAATCGCCCGGCTGGTCGTTGGTGCCCATCTGCCACAGGAACGGGTCGTTAAGCCGGGTCTTGTGGATGTTGAGCACCGGGATCGCCACGCGCAAGCCGGTCGCGGGGCCGCGATTCGACTGCTTGAGATCGGGGCGACCGGGCTCTTCCAGCCGCTGGACGATCCCGCCGATGTTGGGCAGGCCGATTTCTGGGAACTGCGGATTGATCGTGCGCCCGCCGTCTTCGAACACGCGGAAAATATCGCCCGGCGGAATCGTGTTCCAGGTCGGCAGCGGATACAGGATCGGCAGCGCCCCGCGTGCTTTCTCGGCGTCGGTCACGGTGCCGAACATCGGCTTGCCATCAGCGCCCAGCCTCCTCGAGGGCGATTTGAGCACCGCCGGTTCGCCCGCGCGGTTATAGCTTTCGCCGAAGATGTAGTTCTTGAACGGCACGATGCCGTTGTTGTAGGCGGCGCCGCCCCACAACATCGCACCGGTGGTCATGATCGAGCGTTCCGACGCCTCGATGATTTCCATGTGGCACGCCCCGCACGCCTCGCGCGCAACGCGATAGTCCGACGGGTTGATGAAGCGGATGAATTCGGGCGCCTCGCGTGAGATCAGCGCATAGCTGCGCTTGGGATTGGCCGACGACGGCCAGCCCCAAGCGTTGGGGAACTTGGGCAGGACGTGCGCCTCGCGCAGCGCGCCTTGATAATCCAGGCTGGTCTTGGCCCAGCTCCGGTCGGCGACGATCTTTTCGTTGCCGCCGTGGCAATCGGTGCAGGCCAGCACCACCGCCGGGCTGGCGTGCATCGTCTTGTGATCGGACGCGGTGTGGCAGCTGACGCAGCCGTTGTTCTTGGCGTCGACATAGGCCCAGTTTGCCTCGGGGGTATCGCCCGGCTGGCCGCGCGGCGCGGTGGGCGCGCGGGTGTAGGTGATGGCCTGCGGCTTTTCCTCTTCCGAGGCGCGCAGCGCCGCAGGGATAAGCAGCGCGAATGCAGCCAGCAGCAGCGCCAGCCACAGCAGCGGGCGGTTGCGGCGGGGAGCGCCAGAGACGTGAAGCGTTGCGGTCATGAATCAGAAGGCCACGATGAAGTTGCCGAGGATGGAGATGAAGCGGCTGTTCTTGCCCGATTGATCGAACAGGTCCTTGAACCCCGAGCTTGGCTGGAATACCGCGCCCGAAAGCCGCAGGACGATGTTCTGCGAAGCCAGCGGCCGCCAGATTGCCGCAGCGGAAACGTCCCAGCCGATCGACTTGGGGATCGAGCCTTCGACCCGCAGCGCCTGCAAGGTGGAGGTGTTCTGGAACCACAAGTGGTTGACGTTGCCCGATAACCGGAAGGTCGGAGTCAGATCGGCATCGACCCCCGCACCGGCCAGGATAGTGCCCGGATTGTTGAAGTTCGATTGGCCCTGCTCTTTCGAGCTGCGCAGCGAATTGAGGATGCCGTTGCGCCCGTTAAGCCCGATCGCGCGCCCGCCGCCCGCAAACGGGATCGTCTGGCGGATCCAGTAGCTGGTGTCGGCGCCCGCGAAGATCGGGTTTTCGAAGATCGCGTCGAACCCGGTTTCCTTGTGGTCGTAGGGCTTGCTGTCGCCGCTGGCGTAGAGCCCCGAGACGCGGAAGCGCAGGAAATCGATGTCGTAGCTGGCTTCGGCCGCAGCGAAGAACGCCTGAATCTTGGCCTTTTCGCTGTTGAAGAACGAGTTCCGGTCCTGCCCGAACGCGCCATACAGCTGGCTGGTCAGGTTGATCCTGCCGACGTGCCCGTCTGTGGCATAGCCGACATAGACCACATCGTAATTGCGCCCGCGCAAGTTGCCGAGCAGCGCCGGGCGCGTCGGGAAGCCGTTGGTGTCGACCTCGGCGTGGTTCTTCTCGCGGTTCATGTTGTAGGTGACCGAAAGCTGGCTGGTCAGCCCGACGAGCGGAAAATCCTGGCGAAAAACGTTGGCAAGAAACACATAATCGTGGCGCGGGGTCTGGACGATCGAGTTCAGCCCCGAGTTGGTGTCCTTCTCCAGCCGCCAGAACGCGCCGATGTTGAACTGGAGCCGGTTGTTGTCGCGGTTGCCGAATAGACGGATGCCAAGCTGCTCATCCTGGAACAGGAACCCGCGGAAATCCTGCTGGATCGGCTGGATGCCTACGCGCAGGCTGAAGAAATCGAACCGGCTCGAATCGTATTTCCCGAGATGGTAATCGACGAACGCTTCCTGGACTCCGACGAAGTTGTCGTACCGCTGACTGTTGTTCGAGGGCTTGACCGACAGCACGCGCCGCTCGGGCACGTTGACGTAGTTGATCTGGGTCGCCAGCGTCAGCCGATATTCAACGATCGGCGGCTTGAAGACGGTCTGCCCCTTGAGCAGCGAAATTCCAGTGATGAAAGTCTGCGCCAGAACCAGGCTGTGCGAGCGGCCGAAGGTATCGTCCTCGCCGGGCCGTTCGGTGGTCTGGTTGCCGACCGGAATCGGGAAGCTGCGCGGCTCGATGACCGTATCGGAAATCGCGTTGGCGATGAAGTACCAGTCGTTGCCGTGAAGGAAGCCCGGCTTGTCCTTCGCGCGGATCGGCTTGTCGCCCTTGAGCACGTTGTGGTGGAACGGATCGAGCGTCGAGTGGCACACTGCGGCAAGGTTGGGGTAAAGCACGAAAATCGAGCGATCCCCGCCGCTCGGGCACAGCGACGAGGTAATCCGCCAGCGATCGGGCACCGCGACGTTCATCTCGGTGCGCTCGATCCCGTCGGGATAGGCCTCGCCTTCCTTGCCGTAGAACGCCTCGGGCGGCGGCGGGCGGACCGCACCGACATTCATCTGCTCGATCCGCTCGGGCAGGTCCTTCTGGAAGCCGGGGCGACGGCGGCCATCGAGCAGTGCGTTGTCGGGCGTAATCGGCGGTGCCGCCTCGGCCTCGGCGCGGGTGTTCATCGGCGCTTCGGCGGTGACCGCTGCGGGCGACGGCGCCATCGGCTGTTCGCTTGCGGCCTGCGCCAGCGCAGTGATAATCAATGGCGCAGGAACCGCTGCGGCGGCCGGCCCGAAATCAAATGCCAACTGGCGGGCATCGCGGGCTTTGGCGCGCTGCGCCGCGCTCGGAAACGCAAGAACGGGCGTCTCTATCGGGGCCGCCTCGGTAATCTCCGGTGCCGCAAGCAGTGTCGCCGCGAACTGGATCGAGGGCAGCACGACCTGCGCGAGCAGTCCCGGGCGGGTTGCAAGCATCGCATTACCCGCCGCAGCCGGCTGGACCGGCATCGCCACGGCCGCGTCGGCTCCCGCACTGCCGGCCAGGCCGAGCAGCGGCGCGAGGATCGAGGCGACCGTATCGATCA
>JANMPV010000312.1:0-4161 GCA_031370045.1 Novosphingobium sp.
GTCATGGAGGCCGAACTCGCCCCATTCGCGGCCATTGCCCGATTGCTTGTAGCCGCCGAAAGGCGAGCAATAATCCTGGCCCGCACCGTTGATATGGACGCTGCCCGCACGGATCAGCCCGGCCACGCGGCGTGCCCGCGCAAGATCGCCGCTCTGCACATACCCGGCCAAACCGTAAGGAGTGTCATTGGCGATGGCGACGGCTTCATGCTCATCGCCGAACGGGATCATCGCCAGCACCGGGCCGAAGATTTCCTCGCGGGCGATGGTCATCTGGTTGGTGACATCGGCAAAGATCGTCGGCTTGACGTAATACCCGCGCGAGAAGCCTTCGGCGCGACCGGTGCCGCCCGCGATCAGCGTAGCGCCTTCATCGATCCCCGCCTGAATCAGCGCCTGAATCTTGTCGTACTGAACCTTGCTGACCACCGGGCCGAGGTGCGGACCCTTGTCCAGCGGATCGCCCAGCGTGACCCCTGCTGCAACCTTGGCGGCGATCGCTACCGCCTCGGCATAGGCGGAAGCTTCGACCAGCATCCGGGTCGGCGCGTTGCACGATTGCCCGGTATTGCCGAAACAATGCAGCACGCTGCGGGTCACGGCGGCGTCAAGCCCGGCATCGGCGAACACGATATTAGCCGATTTCCCGCCCAGTTCCTGCGACACCCGCTTGACCGTTGCGGCCGCCGATCGGGCCACCTGAATGCCCGCACGGGTCGATCCGGTGAACGACACCATATCCACCTCGCGGTGCCCGGTCAGCGCATCGCCGATTGCCGCGCCCGTGCCGTGAAGCATGTTGAACACACCTGCGGGAATACCCGCCTCGTCGATGAATTCGCCAAACAGCTGCGCCGAAAGCGGGGCGATTTCGCTGGGCTTCAAGACCATCGTGCAGCCCGCAACCAGCGCCGGGCCGACCTTGGCGGCCAGCTGGTTGATCGGCCAGTTCCACGGGGTAATCAGCACGCACACGCCGATCGGTTCATGGACCAGCCGACCGGTGGTGCCGATCTTGCGCTCCCACTCCATCGCGCGGGCGGCCCTGATGGTTTCCTTGAGATGGCCGGGGCAGCATTCGGCCTGGGCATCGAAGGAAAGATCATACGGCGCACCCATCTCGGTCGAGATAGCGCGGACCATTTCGTCATAGCGGCGCTCGAAGATTTCGATCAGCCGCTCGACCAGCGCAATCCGCGCATCGAGTGACAGCGCCGCATAAGCCGGAAAGGCCGCGCGGGCCGCCGCCACTGCCGCATCGACATCATCGGGCGCGCACAGTGCGACCAGCGCGGCCCGCTGTTCGGTAGCAGGGTTGATCGCCTCGAAGGTCTGCACCGAGGTTTGCGGGGCGGTCCATCGTCCCGCGATGTAGGACTTGAGCGGCTGCTCAGACATAACCGACCGCGCGCTTCTGATCGGCCACGATGTACTTTTCTGCGCGCCAATAGTGCCACGCCGCCCAGAACCCGGCCGGCGCGAGGATGAGCTGTGCCAGCCGCAGCGAGGCGGCATCGGCGGCATGGGGGCCCGCAAAATAATCGCTCAGCGCGCCGACGATCCCCGGCGCGATTATCAGGTTGAGCACGTTGGCAACCAACAGCGCGATCGCCACAAACATCGCCCGCATCCGCGGCGGCGCAAGATTTTGGCACAGGGCAAATGCAGGGCCGATGTAGAAGTAGATCGTCGGGATGAAAATCCACCACATCAGATGCGCAAAGCGCAAGTCGTGGGTCCAGTAGGCGAGAAACGAAGGGACCGTTCCGATAGCCGTGACCACTGCCAGCATCCGGGCGATCTTGCGCGGATCGGCATAGGCGGGCTTGGCCACCACATAGGCGGTCAGCAGCGATGCCCCGATCCCGCCAAACAAGTAGATCTGACCCAGCATCCCGCCCGAAACGCCTTCGTCCATTCCATACGTTCGCTGGAGGAACAAGGGCGTGAACCACATCAAGCCCCAGCCCCAAAAGGCCGACAATCCGCTGCCGATCATCGAGTGCACCGCTGCCTTTTGCGACCACAGGAACCGCAGCGTTTCCATGAATGTGGGAACATCTTCATTGGCCACGATATCGAGCCGTCCGCGCGTGGGTTCCTTGACCGTCAGCAGGATAATCAGCGCGAGGATGATCCCGGGCGCACCCAGCACCAGAAAAGCCGCCCGCCAGCCATGATCGGCGGAAATCGAGCCAGCGATATCCGAGCCGAGCCAGGCGCCGATCGGCGCACCCAGCGCAAAGATCGTCATAGCCATCGAACGCCGGTCAGCGGGGAAATAATCGGCGATGATGGCATTGCAGGCCGGAGTCCCGCCTGCTTCGCCCACACCCACGCCGATCCGGGCGAGCAACAGGTCGATATAGCCGCGGGTATAGCCGCACAGCGTGGTCATCACCGACCACACCGCAACCGCGGCCGCCAGCAGGTTGCGCCGGTTGGTACGATCGGTCAGCCACGATAGCGGAATGCCCAGGACCACATAGAACAAGGCCAGCGGAATGCCGAGCGAGGCAGCGCCCTTGTCGCTCAGGTGCAGTTCCCGGCTGATGGGTGCCAGCACCGTTGAGAGCACATAGCGGTCCGCTATGCTGATCGTATAGACCAGCATCATGACGATCAGAACGTACCAGCGCTGTCCCAGCGAAGACACCCGGTCGACATCGACCGGCATGGTGCGTGCTTCACTCGCCATCGACATTCCTCTCAGGTTGCGGCCAATTCCGGCCCCAGTACTTTGCGCAGCGGATCGAGCCAGGGACTGAAATTCTCCCACTGATCGACACCGCTTTTGAAAATCGGTTGCCTGACCTGTTCCGAACTGGCGGTGCGGACCGCACGTTCGGTTTCGTGGAAATTGAGGCAGGCTTGCTCGAACGGCAGCCCGCAGAAATCGAGCAGGCGGCGGACTTGCGTTTCAAGATCGGTGACGACCTCTTCATAACGCACCTGGAGCACCTTGCCCGGCAGCACCGCGTCCCAATGATCCATCAAGCCAACATAATCGCGATAATAGTGGCCGATTTCCTCAAGCCCGTAAGTGAACTCCTGGCCTTCCGCGAACAGCTGTTTGAAGCCGCTGAAGCAGCAGCCCATCGCGCCGCGCCGGGCATCGATGATCTTCGCATTTGGCAGGATCAGGTGGATCAGGCCGACATGGCGGAAATTGTTCGGCATCTTGTCGATGAAAAATGGCGTGCCCTGCTTGCGGTGGATCGCGGTGTCGCGGATGTAGGCCTCGCCAAAGCCGGTCAGCTCGTCACGGGTCAGCTCACCCAGATTGGCCGGATAGCGCGCCTCTTCATCGACCCGCCGCCGCCCGTCGAGCTTGTGCGCCAGCGCGAGGATATTGGGCAGCTCCATCGTCCCTTCGACCTGGCTGTGCGAGGCAAGGATTTGCTCGAGCAAGGTCGATCCGGCGCGCGGCAGGCCCAGGATGAAGATCGGATCGGCGGCCTGGCTGCCCGACCCTGCCAGACCCGCGAACAGCGCCGGAGGGCAATGTTCGATCTGGAGTCCGATCTCCTTGGTGATCTTGCGCCAGTCATAGCCGACCTCTTCGCGCTTCAGCCGGTTGCCGCGTTCGTAATAAGTGAAGGATAAGGCATAATCGCCGTTGTCCTCATGCGCCTTGCCCAAGGCAAAACACAGGTGATAGCGGTCGATCAACTGGGTCGTTGGCGCCGCCTCCAGCTTTCGCATTGCAGCGATCTGTGCGTCGGCGAACCGAAAGGTCTTGAGGTTGGCGAGACTCCAATAGGCATCGCCGAAATCGGGGCGGATCCGATAGGCTCTGGTATAGGCGTCGATCGCCTCTTGCTGCTCGCCGACGGTCTTGAGCGCATGGCCGAGCGTGAGGTGGATATTGGGAAATTCCGGCATCTTCGCGGCGCAATCGCGATACACCGCCAGCGCCTCGTCGAAATTGCCGACCGAGAGATTTTCGTTGCCATAAAGCATTTCGATCTGGGGGCTGTCCGGCTCCTTTTCGCGCAGGAGCTTGGCCTGCTCCAGCGCCTGAGCGAATTTCTGCCGCTTGTGCAGCACTTCGACGTAATCGAAATGCGCGCCGGCATTGTCAGGCTCGAGAATCAGGGCAGATTCGAGCAAGAACTCAGCCTCCTCGAGCGAGCTGAAGCGGGTTCCGATGTTGGCCAG
>JANMPV010000313.1:0-2252 GCA_031370045.1 Novosphingobium sp.
CCACGCCGCGCGGCTCGGCCAACAGTTTCCACACGGCCGAACTGACCTGCTCCATCCCGTAACACTGGCCGCGATCGATATGCAGCGCGACGACGTCGTCGCCGACTTCGCTGAACAGCGCCTCGGGTGCGCGGCGATAGATGAGGTCGCTCATGACGGTGTCGCCTCGCGCCCGTCGGAAACGATTTGCTGGTCGGTCATCGGACCCTCATACTGATTGCGAAAATGCCTGTCGAGGAAATGGCGGAACGCGGTCAGACGCAGGGTGCGGTGCGCCGCTTCGATCCGGTCGACCGGTCCTCTCGCGGCCCCATCCCGCGCCACCGCCGCCCCCAGTTCGAGCGCCTCCGCAACGGTGGACAGCGCGGCAGGAAGGTCGATGCGGCCATCCTCGAGATCGTACAGCAATTGGCACTTGTAGCCGCGGCATGCACTCGGCCTGACGGCATAGATCGAGCAGCAGCGGTCGATTAGCTTGGGGCAGGGCGTAGAAAAGCCGCACCGGCCGTCAGTCAGGATCGGCAGCCCAAGCGCACGGGCCGGCTCGATCTCCTCGTTTTGAAGCGTCACGTGACCATGCAGCGACCCGTCGCAACACAGGCCGCAACTGGTGCACAGCGTGGTCGCCGGGTCGAAATTTGGGGAGGCTGTCATTCTGCCTGCCACGGCTAGCGGTCTTGGACAGGATCGTCGAGCACGTCCTCTGGCTGGACGCCCCGGCGGAGGCTTCATATAGCGGACCACCGCGCGGGTTCCTGCGCCGTTCTCGGGAGATGCCCGCCGCGTGTTCGTTTATTGGCTGCTGTTCTGCGGATTCGCGCTCGGCGCAATGATCGAACGACCGTTCGAACATTGGCAGTCGGCGCGCCGTGACCTGTGGTTCCTGACCGCGATGCTCTGCCTCGCCATCATGGTCGGCCTGCGTTTCGAAGTCGGCAGCGATTGGGGGTCTTATCAGCGCCAGTTCAATGCCTTGATTAACACCGATTTCGAATATGCGTTCCGCGTGGGCGACCCGGCCTACAACCTCCTCAACTGGATCGTGGCGCGGTGCGGGGCAGGAGTCTGGCTGGTCAACCTCTTCTGCGGGTCGGTCTTTGCCTGGGGATTGTACCGGTTTGCCATCACGCAGTCATCGCCATGGATGACGGTGCTCGTCGCGGTGCCTTATCTCGTGATCGTGGTGGCGATGGGCTATACGCGCCAGGCGGTCGCGATCGGCATCATCATGGCCGGACTGGCGCGCTATCAATTTCACGGGTCCGTGCTGCGCTTCGCAATCTATGTCACGATTGCGGCATTGTTTCATCGCACCGCGGTAGTCGCCTTGCCGCTGGTGGCGCTGGGCGGGCGGCGCAACCTGTTCGTCAACATCCTGATCTTGGCATTCGGAACCGCCGCGCTCTACGACCTGCTTCTGGCATCATCGATGGATCGGTACATCCTGAACTACGTACGTACCGACATGGGGTCGCAGGGTGCCGCGATCCGGGTGTCGATGAGCGTCGTTCCGGCGGCTCTGTACTTCGCGGTCGGTGACCGGCTTGGCTTCACGCCGCAGGAAGCCGCCGTGTGGCGCAATTTCTCGATCGGTTCGCTGATCGCGCTAGTCGGGCTAGCGCTTTACACGACGACGGTGGTCGATCGCCTCGCGCTGTACCTGCTCCCGCTGCAGCTGGCGGTGATCCCG
Source organism: Novosphingobium sp. (assembly GCA_031370045.1). Lineage (GTDB taxonomy): Bacteria > Pseudomonadota > Alphaproteobacteria > Sphingomonadales > Sphingomonadaceae > Novosphingobium. Next base: position 1,691 of record JANMPV010000313.1, read on the forward strand.
CGTCTTTCGTCGGTGCTTCGATCGCAGTCGGGCGGAAAGACTCTCGTCATCGCTTACGCGCTTGCGATTGAATTCACGTGGCTCAATTTCGGCAACTTCGCGGGCTATTGGGTACCTTATCATTTCTACCCGCTGGCTTATTAAGTGCGCCGGGCCGTCCTACGCGCGCAACCAAGAGTGGAACATCAGCCCGCTCCACAACGCTTGGGTCGAATCGCGCTTGCCGTTGAGATGGTCCGCCCAGCGCGGGGCGATCGCGGTCGGGTCGAAATAACCCGCGGCGGACAATGATGCGGGTTCGAGCAAATCTTCGGCCCAGTCGCGCAAATCGCCGCGCAGCCACTCGCCGACCGGGATCGCGAATCCTGCCTTGGGCCGGTCGAACAAAGCTCGCGGTGCCTTTCGATAGAGCAATCGGCGAAGCACCGCTTTTCCCGTCGCGCCCTCGATCCGCCACGCGGGGGGCATCCTGGCGGCAAGTTCGGCAAGGCGATGGTCGAGAAACGGGACGCGGGTCTCGAGACTGACCGCCATTGCAGCGCGGTCGACCTTGCACAGGATG
>JANMPV010000351.1:0-5956 GCA_031370045.1 Novosphingobium sp.
AATACCGAGAATATCGGCCTCGAAGCGCTTGGAATCAAAGCCGAACGCGGGATTATTGCGATCGACGATTATGGCCGCACCAACGTCAAGGGCGTGTGGGCGATCGGCGATTGCACGCCGGGTCCGTGGCTCGCGCACAAGGCCAGCCACGAAGGCGTCACCGCCGCCGAGGCCATCGCCCAGGAACTCGGCAACAAGGATGTCCACCCGCACGGCATGGACCGCAACAACATCCCCGGCTGCACCTATTGCCACCCGCAGATCGCCAGCGTCGGGATGACCGAAGCCAAGGCCAAGGAGGCTGGCTACACGGTCAAGGCGGGTACGTTCCCGTTCATCGGCAACGGCAAGGCGATCGCGCTGGGCGAGGCCGAGGGGTTCATCAAGACCGTGTTCGACGCCAAGACCGGCGAACTGCTCGGCGCGCACATGATCGGCGCCGAAGTGACCGAACTGATCCAGGGCTATGTTGTGGGCAAGACGCTCGAGACCACCGAAGCCGAACTGATGGCGACCGTGTTCCCGCACCCCACGCTCAGCGAAATGATGCACGAAAGCGTGCTCGCCGCTTACGGTCGCGCGCTGCACATCTAAGCGCGGATCACCTCGCGAGGCGGACGATGTGGTCGAACACCGCGACGTGGAGTGGACTTTCGAACGCGCAGCCAAGCTGCTTGCCCTCGTGCCAGCAGACTTTGGCACGCAGCATCTCAATCCCGGGGATGCGGATGCGCAGGGGCTTGCCCGGATCGTAATCGGGCAGCCACGCCAGTTTGAACCCGGTTTCGGACAGATCGGTCAACCGTGCCATCCTCCACGGCCGCATGCCCTGACGCACCTCGCACAGGATGCTTAGCTGGGCACGCTGGGCGACCCCGCGCAAGGGACGCGAATCGTTTGGAAAAGTTTCGTGGCGCATGATGATCCCCGGTGAAACCCTGCGCTAACACCGGTGCTCTTGCGAATTGGTTAGCAGCGGGAACCGCTTGTGCTGTATATCGGTTTTACTGCCGACAGGGGGTGCACACTTGGGAGAGTGACGCGCCATGGAATATGAGATCGACGAGCTCACCGAAGCATTCTGGACGATCCAGGATCCGGTCGATTGCGGTGCCAACCATATGCCTGGCTGGTTTGCCGACAGCGCCGGCCACAACCAGACCGGAGAGTGGATCCCCGAAGAGGGCCGCACGCCCATTTCGCGCAGCCTCGAACCGGTAGGATAAGCGTCAGAACCGTCGTTGAAGCGAGAGCGACACGGTTCGTGGGCGTTGCGGTGTCCGTTGCCGAGTGAACGCAAACCGCAGCGGATTGCCATAGGCAAACGTATCGGCGCTGGATCCGACGATGTTGTCAATACTTGCCGACCACAGCCACGATCCGCTTGCAAACTGCGCGTCGAGTGCGCTTTCGAGCACCTTGCCCATCGGGCGATCAACCACCGGATCAAAGCTGAGCCGGGCCGGACCGACATAGCGCAGCGAAGCCTTGAAGTTCGCCTCGCCGTCACCCACGGCAAACGCTCTGCTCAACGCGCCGCGGATCACATAGTCCGGGACCACCGGAAGCCGACGGTCGTTGAGGCGCAGACCCAGCGCATTGCGCGAAAGCATGGCACTGGTGATGTTGAAGCCGGCCTCGCCCTTCCACCCAGTTGCCAGCGGCAGCGAAACGCTGGCCTCTGCGCCCAGGATCCTCGCGTTCCCGGCGTTGCCGGTCTCGATCAGGCCGTTGGGCTGGAGCAGGTCCGATTGAACGTCCTCCCACCATGAATGCCACACGCCCAGCTCGATGCGCGCGCCGCCGGGCCGTTCCTCGCGCCAACCGGCCTCGATCGTGGCGAACTCGTCGCCCTTGAGGAGAACCGGCGCGCCGGCCTGCGAAATATTGACCCCGCCCTGGCGCAGCGCCGATCCGTACCGCAGGAATAGCAGCCGCCCGCTGCGCGGATTCCACGACAGCGCCGCGCTGGGCGTAACCCCGGTGCGCGTGGTCTCGCGCTTGATCATCCCGCCCGGCAAGCTCCGCGCATCGTGCTGGACATTGTGGAACAGCCGCGCGCCAAGGTTGAGGTCGAACGAACCAAAGACGGGAAAGGTGACGTCGGTGAACACCGCGCTGTCGATCGCGGTGCGGCGATCGTCGTCGAGGGTGACCACCGCTCCCGATGCCCCCTGCAAGGTCTGCACGCCGTGCTGCTTGGCCCGGACATACGACAGGCCAGCCAGCCAGCGGATACTGCCCGACGAACCGAATGCCCGGACCTCGCCGTCCAACACCCGATAGCGCCTTTCGTCGTTGAACAGCCGGGGATCGGTCAGGCCGAAACCGCCCGCGCCCTGGGTCGCATCGAGCACCTCGTCGATGCCTTGATAGGTCACCCCGCTGCTGAGCACGAGCGTGACCGGTCCCGCAGAGCGTTCGGCGCGCAGGGCAATGTGGCGCAGATCGCTGTCATGCGGCTCGGCGATCTGTGCGGGACGTGAGCGCGCGTGAGCGGCGTAAGCGTACTGGCTGTCGCGCGTATCGAGAGACTGCGCGACGCCGGTAAGGTCGATCCGCCAGCCGCCGCCGGGCTCGACCGCCAGCGCGATCCGCGCGCCCATCAAATCGGTGACGTTGCTATCGCGGTTGCTGCCGGTGTCGATCCAACCCGGCTCGTGCGTGCCATAGCCGACCACACGCAGCGCGGCGCGCGACTTGCCGAGTGGCAGGTTGACGATCACGGAGCCCGAGCCGCCGAAACCGCCGTGGGCCACGCTCTCGACTCCCGCCGAGGCGACGAGCGAAGTCTCGTCCAGCACCGGGCGCCGGGTGACGATGTGATAGATTCCGCCAAGTGTGCCGGTGCCATAGAGCGACCCCTGCGGCCCCTTGAGCACTTCGACCCGATCGACATCGACCAGCCGCAGATCGGGATCGGGCGCCGAATACGTCAGCCGCGCCTCGTCGAGCACGACCGCAACCGTCGCCTGGCTCTCTCCGCCAAACGCGCTGTCCGCCACCCCGCGCAGGAACAGGCGGTTGCGTCCCGGTCCCAACCCGGACAGCGCGAAACCCTCGCTGGCGCGCGCGATCGTCTGGGAATTACTTCTCGCGTTGCCACCATGGCGATCGTCGAACCGGATGACGCTCAGTGCGATCGGCACCTGGTCGAGCGATTGGGTGCGCTTGCTGCCGGTCACCACGATCGGGGTTCCAACGGCGATCGGCGGCGGTGCGGTGGGCGAAGGGGCAGGGCGCGGCAAAGGTGCAGGAGCCGGTGTCGCGCGTTCGATCCGCCATGCCGTTGCTCCGACCTGGCGGGCGACGAGTCCGCTGCCGGCGAGCAGGCGGGCGAGGGCTTCGGATATGCTCAGTCGGCCCCGGATCGCAGGAGTCGGGCGGTCGGGCAGCCTGCCTTCGGCACCGATCGAGACGTGCGTCTCGCGCGCCAGCTCGGCAATCGCCCGAGGCAGGGTTTTGGCGCCAATGTCGATCGGCTGCGCGGTCTCGCGTGCGTCAGCGGGTCCGATCGAGGCGATAAGCGCCGTCAGGCTCGCGGCGCAGCGAAAGCCCCATGAGCTGGGCAAGGTCTCGCAGCGCCGTTTTGCCATTGCCGAAAGCCAGCGTTCCCGAAAACTCCCGATCGCGAATGGCCGGGGCGACCGTTACGGTCAGCCCCGCATAGCGCGCGAGATCGCCCGCGACCAGCGACAGCGGCGCGGCTTCATAGCTCAACCGCCCGGCCCGCCACGCGCCCACGTCTTCGCGCGCCACACTGCCGGTGCGGGCGGTGCTGCTGGCGCCGTCGAACAGCAGGTTGCGGCCCTCGGCAAGCGTGATCGGCGCATCGAGCGCGGGCGACGATACCGCGACGCGGCCTTGGGCGACCGCGACCCTGACCTGTTGGTCGGCAGTCTGGACGTCGAAGCTGGTCCCGATGTCGCTGATAGTGACCTGCCCGGCGGTGATTTCGAACTGCCGTGCCGGATCGTGGCGGATGTCGAACCAGGCACCCCCGGCCAGCGCGATCTGCTCGTCGTGGCGCCCGGCGACGGTCAGGTGGCTGTGAGGGGCGAGGCGGATGGTCGAGCCGTCGCTCAGCGCGATGCTGCGCGCTGTGTCGAGTGTCGTGTATTCGGTGGGAGCTGCCTGGCGGAACTGCGGCACGGCAACCATCGCGATCAACGCTGCCGCGACGGCGGACCCACCCCATCGCAACCATAGTCGCGGGCGGGGGGTGGCCGCTGGTTCGTTCTCGTTGGCGGCAACCGCATCGCCCTCGCGCAGGGCCTCGCGATTCGCATCGAGCAGCGAATCGGCCAGAGCCACTTCGTCGTAGGCGGCGGCATGGCGCGGATCGGCTTCAAGCCAGACGGTGAACGCGTCCCAGTCCAATGCGTCGCCGTTGCTCGCCACGTGCCACGCGGCGGCGGTTTCGACGATGGTGTCCGCTGCTTCGCTCATGTCTCGACGGTCCCTGCGGTCCTTATGCTGGATTTGCCCTGTTGCGGATGAGACGCCGCGCCGGAGAAATATCCGCAGTCTTTCAAGGCATCGCGCAAATGGCGCATGGCGAGGGCAAGATGCTTCTCCACCCCGCTACGGCTGATTCCCATAATCGCGGCGACTTCGCCCTGCGGATAGCCGTCGATCCGGTGGAGCCGCAGCGCGCGCTGGGCGCCCGGCGGCAGCTTGGCGATCGCTTGTTCGATCACTGCGCGTTCCTGCTCGCGCACCAGGGCTTCGTCGGCGGGCTCGGCGGGGTCTGGGCGATGCAGCACATCGCCTTCGTCGCCGGGGCCTTCGCGCAGCCAGTTCCGGTCGCGCGCCATGGCGCGGTACTGGGCGCGGCGGCGGTCGAGCACCAGATTGTTGGCCATCCGGAACAGATAAGCCCGCCCGTTGGCGATCGGTCCGGAAGTCGCGCTCTCGGCCTTGATCCACAGCTCCTGGATCAGATCCTGCGCTTCGTCGCGATCGCCGCAACGCGCGGAAAGGAAGCGGAGCAGTTCAGCACGGTGGAGCACGAACAATCCGGCGAGGCCGCGTGCGGGGCCATCGCCTAAGGGCCGGATCGCGTCATTGTCGGCCAGTCGTCCGCCTTCCGATTATGCGCCACCGCGAACAGCGCGATCACCGATCGAGCCACGGGCGCGGCATGAACCAAAATCCGTTCGCGCGCAAATCCACCAGCGAGAGGGGCGGATGTCAGGTCGCCTTCGTCGAATAACCGAAATGTTGAGCGAGACTGAGGGAGACCGCCCGCGGCGACGTCATAGGATCGCAGCAGACGCGGATGATCGGTCGGCATCATGAAAACATACGAAGCATTCCTGATATCGCTACCAAGCGCGGAAGTCCTGGCTTTGGCACGGACCAAGCGCATTCGGATAAAGTTTCTGCGAGCCGCCCTGCGTTGGGCGGCCATCCTCATTTCTGCGCTAGCCTTCATCGCCCTGTGGCGAGGTGCGCGTCTCTAACCTGGGCTTGGCAATCAACTCCGCGCCAGAACATGCAGGCCCCATGAGTCGCATTCCGTCGCGCATCAATTTCGATCCTGCCTAGAAATCGACGCCGAGCGCGGCAAACGCGTGGAACCCGCTGCGCCCGTTGTCATCGAACGTCGGCCCGCCCGAAGCCAGCAGGCGGAGCGGACCCGGCAGGTCGTAGATCGCGCCGATACCCAGCCTTGTTGCCGCGCTGCCGGCCACGGTATCGGGGCCTTGGCGATCGGCTTCCAGACCGACGAGAAGCTTTTCCCCGATCTGGCGAGTCGCGGCGACCCCGCCAGTCCAGTAGTCGCGATTGCCGACGCCCGGATTGATGGCGTAACCGCCTCCGCCAAACACCGACCACTCGCCAGAATCCTTCTGCGCCCAGATCGGGAAAAGCGCCGTGACATGGCCGGCGCTCATCCCGTTGCTTCCGGTGGGCAGCGTAATGCCAGGGAAGGCCGCGATCTGCAGGCCGG
>JANMPV010000380.1:0-4175 GCA_031370045.1 Novosphingobium sp.
CTTGCGCAGCGAAAGCAGCTCGAGCATCGCGTATTCCTTGCCGGTCAGGTGGACCCGTGCGGATTCGACCTCGACGGTCTTGGCATCGAGGTTGACCGCCAGCTTGCCGGTGCGGATGACTGATTGCGAGTGGCCCTTGGAGCGGCGCACCACGGCGTGGATCCGGGCGACCAGTTCATCGCGGTGGAACGGCTTGGTGACATAATCGTCGGCCCCGAAGCCGAAGCTGCGGACCTTTGAATCCATTTCGGAAATGCCCGACAGGATCAGTACCGGGGTTTGCACTTTGGCGACGCGCAGCTTTTTGAGCACATCGTAGCCGTGCATGTCGGGCAGGTTGAGGTCGAGCAGGATGATGTCGTAATCATACAGCTTGCCCAAGTCCAAACCCTCTTCGCCCAGATCGGTCGAATAGACGTTGAAGCCCTCGGTGGTGAGCATCAGCTCGATCGCCTTGGCCGTGGTGGGCTCGTCTTCGATCAGCAAAACACGCATGCGGCGGTACCCCTGTTATCTCTGCCCCGGTAACAAACCGTCAACTCGTCTTGCCGGTCATTAACCACAGGACTTCTGAAGAGAAAAGGTTAATTTGCGGTAAACAACGCGAATCCGGCGAGTCGCGGCTGGGAGGGGGCAGACGAGCGAACCGATCTTGCGCATTGTGTAAAGTTACGCTATACAGGCGCAAGATGGAAATCGAGAGCATCGCGCACAAGCCGCTCCGCGCCTTCTTCCTCACCGGGGAGACCAAGGGCGTGCCTGAGGTCGAACGCGTAAGACGAATGCTGGCATTCCTGCTCATGGCGGAGCATTTCGACAGACTAACTGCTCCGCCCAACTTTGGACTTCACGCCCTGACCGGCAATCGCAAGGGCGCGTACGCGATGACGGTCACTCGCAACTGGCGACTGACATTCAGCCGAATCGACGACACCACCGTCGGTTCGCTAAATCTGGAGGATTATCACTGATGCCACTTAAGCCCCACCCTTCGATCTTCGTCCATCCCGGACCGTGGTTGCGCGCCGAGATCGTCGCGCATTATCGGATGACCGTCAGCAGGGTCGCCCAGCACCTCGGCGTGACCCGCCCGGCGATGAGCAACCTGCTCAACGGCAAGGCCGCGCTATCCCCCGAAATGGCGATCCGCTTCGAAAAGGCGTTCGGCATCCCCGCCGCGACGATGCTGCGGATGCAGGCCGCCTACGACTTGGCGCAAGCCGAACTGCACAGCGACACGATCAAGGTGGAACGGTGGCCGGAGGCGGCTTGAGGGGGCGGGCGTAGTTGGAATTGCAATTCTAATTGGTATTGTGTCCCCGGAACTGTTTTTGTGTCCCCGGAACTGTTTTGTGTCCCCGGAACTGTTGTGTCCCCGGAACTGCTTATCCCCAGAACTGCTTATCCCCAGAACTGCTGAACTGATATCAGCGGTCCTTCAGTCGAGAAATTTCGTTAGGGAGCTTATTCGTAAATGGATTCGTCGGATCTGCTCGAAAGCGATCAATCTGATTCAACCATTCTAATCGCTTCGATATTCCATTGGTGACCGGCTCATCGGTCATCTGTACCGTCATACGCCTAAGTCGGACCCCCGGCCCATAGCTCGCAGCCAGATCGTCCGGTTTGACTCCCTCGACGCCCATGGGATCGGACATGTCCCTGAACCGCACCAGCATCGGATAGCCCGATTGTTCGGGAATCGAACCCGGCTTCGGCTTCAATTCCACAATCCGTCGATTGGACCGGGCCGCATCGAGAGTTTCGGATGAATCATCTCCGAAGGCAGCCTGCAAAACCTCATAACCGTTCGTCGAAAGCAGCGCGAACAGCACTTACCCGCCGGGCAAGTCTACCGCCACCGCCTCACCGCGCTGGGTTGCAACCACTCCAGCCATATCCGGCAGCTTGATCCATTGTTTGACATAGCTGACTTCGCGCACGGCTGAGCCGGACTTCAGACCGTCAGGCGTCTCGACCTCGACAGTCATTTTGTAGCGGTAAGTCGAACCCACACCGAACAGCCCGCAGCCGCTCAGCATTGCCGCCAACCCACCGCTCAAAAGCATCAAACTCCCCCTCCGCCCCATCATCCCGTCACCCTTTGACCAGCGGAATCACGTAATTCCGGCCATACAATCCCAACCTAGCCCCCACTCTTCGCAAACGGCGAAAAGTCGGTCGCGGTGACGAACACTTCCACCCGTCGCGGAATTACGGTGACAGTGCACTAAATTGATCGCGTACGGTTTATAGCTCCGGACAGTTGTCTGCACACTATTGCCACTCAGCCCTACCCCCCCGCGATCCCCAGCGTCGCCGCCGCTTCCCTCAACTGCCTGCTGGTCGCCCCATCGTTCGTGAATGCCGCCAGCCCGCCTTGCAGCGCCTCGGCAGCCTGTTTCTGCTGGCCCAGCTGCATCCGGCTGCGCATCAGCATGATCCACCCTTGGGCGTTGGCGGGGTTGGCCTTGAGCTTGGTTTCAAGGCCATCGACCATGCCCTGGATCATCTGGTCCTGGGTGCCCTTGGGCAGCGCGGTGGCGGCCTGGATCTGGTCGCGGGTCGGGCCGGGGATGCCCGCGCTGGCGATGTCCTGGCCGCTGGTCTTGAACCCGTTGGCGGCGGGCGCGGGGCTGATCGCGGCGAGCTTGGCGGCGACGTCGATGGCGTTCTTCTTGCCGACCGACTGGATCACCTCGCGCACATCGCCGGCCCACGGCGCGTCGGCGGGCGATTCCTTGAGCAACGCGAACCATTCATCGAGCGCGGCCTGGTGTTTACCATCCAGATCGAGCCGCACGGCGTGGAAATAGCGCGCGCGCGGTTCCTTGGGATCGAGCACCAACGCGGCATCGAAGGCGGCGCTGGCATCGGGCGGCACCCCGTCGCCATCCTTGCTGGCCAGCACCAGCGCCTCGCCCAGCATCGAGAAGTATTCGGGGTTCTTGGGATCGAGCACGGTCGCGCGCTTCATCGCGGTGGCCGCCTCGGCATAGCGTTCGGTCTGGTAATACGACCAGCCGAGCATCCGCCAGCCTTCCGCATCCTTGGGATTGGCCATGAGCCGGGCTTCGAGCGTGGTGATGACCTCATCGACCGAGGGCTGCGCGGCGGCGGCCGGGGTGGCGGCGGGGGGTGCCTCACGATTGCGCCACACCGCGACTCCGCCTGCGGCGAGCGCAATCACCAGCGCCGCGCCGAGCGCAATCCGCCCGCCTTTGTTGGCGGAAGGCTTGGTTTCGGCTGGGGTTTCGGCGGGGGTCGGGATGGCTTCGGCGGTGGTTTCGACTTCGCTCATTGGTCCCTCGTCCGCTGGCTATCGCAAGGCCCGCATATCGCGGGGCGTCGCGAAGCTGGCAAGCGGTTCGCGGAGGTAAGGGCATAATTGAAAATAGCGGGTGGAAATCGTAGCTTGTTTCGCTAAGGTCGAGTCAATCGGGGGTCGCAGCAGGCATTATACAGGCACGTTGGCACGTTTGTGCCGCGACCTGTTGCGACGGGGGACGTGCACCGGTGAGCGAGATCTACAAGGTAGCGATCATTGGCTCGGGGCCTGCGGGAATGAGCGCCGCGAGCCATGCGGCCAAGCTCGGCCTGAACCACGTGCTGCTCGAAAAGACCGATCACCTGTCTGATACGATCTACAAGTATCAGAAGGGCAAGCACGTCATGGCGACGCCCAACCAGCTGATTTTGCGGTCCGATCAGGAATTCGACGCGGGCAAGCGCGAGGACATCCTGGGCCGGTGGAACGACCGCACCAAAGAACTGGCGGTCAACGTCAAGTTCAACGCCGAGGTCAAATCGATCAAGGGCACCGGCGCGGCGATCGAAGGATCGGTCCAGAAGATGGTCGCCCGCGCCCGCGATGGCACGTCCACCACCACCGAACTCCAGCGGATGGCTCCGCCTTATGAGCTCACGCTGACCAGCGGCGAAAAGGTGATCGCCGAAAACGTCATCCTGGCGATCGGCACGCAGGGCAACCCCAACCTGATGCGCTGCCCCGGCGGCGATCTGCCGCACGTGACCTATCAGCTCGACGATCCGTTCGTGGTGGTCGATCAGCACATCACCGTGATCGGCACCGGTGACGCGGGGATCGAGAACGCCCGCGGGCTGGTCGAGGACGAGGTCCAGGGCAACGTCGTCACCGTGCTCAACCGCGCCCA
>JANMPV010000394.1:0-23092 GCA_031370045.1 Novosphingobium sp.
CCATCCCGGTAACCGGCTTGGTCATCGAATAGACCCGGTAGAGGGTGTCGAGCGTTTCGGGATCGCGATCGTTGAAGCCTTCGGTGCCGCGCGCGATCACTGTCGCCTTGTCCTGCCCGAAGCCAAGGGTGGCGAGCATCCCCGAGACTTTGCGCTTGGCAACGTAGCCATCGACCATTGCAGTAACTGCGGGGAATTTGCCCGACGCGGTGGCAGCAGGTTTGGCAAGCGCGGCGTGCGGCGCAAATGCAGCGCCAAGGCCAAGCAGCCCGGCATTGCCGAACAGCGTGCGGCGCGAAAGGGGTCCCTCAGGAAGATTCATGCAATAGGTCCTCTAATGAAATGGTTTGGGGGTTCTCTGCGCGAGAGCGACGAACCCGTCAATCGCCGCTCTTGTCAGACGCGGGTGCGTTACCTAGATAACACACATGCTCAACCTCACCTCGATCCTCCTCGGCCTCGTCGCGCTGCTCCTGGCGATCCCTTCCGCGATCCCGTTCCTCGGCTGGGGTAACTGGATCGTCCTGCCGATCGCCATTCTCGGCGCGGGGTTGGGTGCACTGTCGTCGAAGAACGGCGGGCGCAACTTCTGCCTGATCGTGCTGCTGATCGCGGTGGTCCGGCTGAGCCTGGGCGGCGGGATTTTCTGAGTTTTTCCCCTCCCGCAGGCGGGAGGGGCAGCGAGACTTGGGCTTGCACTTGCAAGTCCTAGTCGCAGCGGGGTGGGCCTGGCGGCCCAGCGCTGCGCGCGCCCACCCCTAACCCCTCCCACAAGCGGGAGGGGAATTGGCTAGCGCCAGCCGCGCGGCCTTGGCGAACAGGGTCGGCAATCCCGCGTTCTCGAGATCGGCCAGCGGCCACCATTCGCCCTCGCCCGAAGCGTCGTCTCCTGCCACGACCACTAGCTCCAGATCGAAGTGCGTAAACCCGTGGCGGACCATGCCCAGCACTTCGCGCTGCCCAGCCCCGTTGCCATCGCCGCGCGCGTTCCAGCCGTCGTCGGGCAATGCGCGCATTCCGCCGAGCATCCCCTTGGGCGGGCGGCGGACCAGCCAGACAGCCTCGTCGCGCACGATCCAATAGGCCTGCCCGCGCCGCAACGGCTTGGCCTTCCTCGCCGCCTTTAACGGATAGGCTTCCGGCCTGCCCGCAGCGAATCCCGCGCATGCCTCGCGCAAGGGACACAGCAGACAGCGCGGATTGCGGGTGGTGCAGATCGTTGCGCCCAGATCCATCATCGCCTGTGCAAAATCGCCCGCACGGGTCGCGGGCGCGATCCGCTCGGCCGCATCTCGGATCGCTGACTTGGCACCCGGCAGCGGCTCGCCGATCGCAAACAACCGCGCCGCCACGCGTTCGATATTGGCGTCGACCGGCACCGTAGCCCGTCCGAATCCAATCGCCGCGACTGCCGCAGCGGTATAGGCGCCGACGCCGGGCAATTCGCGTAAACCTGCCTCGCTGTCGGGGAACCCACCGCGCGCCGCCACCGCGCGAGCACAAGCGATCAGATTGCGCGCGCGGCTGTAATAGCCCAGCCCGGCCCACGCGCTCATCACTTCGGACTCGTCCGCCGCCGCCAAGTCCGCAACCGTCGGCCAGCGTGCAGTGAACCGCGCGAAATAAGGCGCGACCGCAGTCACCGTGGTCTGCTGGAGCATCACTTCGGACAGCCACACGCGATAAGGCCAGTCCGGGCCCAAAGTGGCCGGATCGGTCCCCGGTGGCGCACGCCAAGGCAGCGTGCGGGCATGGCCATCATACCAGGTGAGGAGCGTTTCCGAGATGGTTTGCATCCTTCAGCTATGGCATGGGCGCGGCGACGATGGAAAGCGCCCCGCCTCCCCCGAAGCCCAAGCCCGCGCCAAAGGCGGCAGCCAAGCCTTACGAACGCCCGCGCGGCGGCGTGGCGCGGCCGATCGCCGAACTGATGCCCGAAATCGGGCGCACCGCGTTTCGCCGGTTCGGGTTCGTCCAGTCGAGCGTGGTCACCCGCTGGCCCGAGATCGTCGGCCCGCGCCACGCCCGCGCCTGCGCGCCCGAATCGATCCGTTTTCCGATCGGCGAAAAGCGCGATGGCATTCTCCAGCTGGTGGTCAAACCGGCGTTCGCGCCGATCATCCAGCATTCGATCCCCGAGATCATCGAGCGGGTAAACCGCTTTTTCGGCTATGCCGCCGTGGCCAAAGTCAAGCTTCGGCAAGGCGAGGTTCAGCCACCGCCTGCTGTTGCCCAGGCCAGCCGCGCCGCGCCGCCGTCGCTCAAGCCGATCCCGTTCGAGCTGGGCGACAGCTTGCGCGACATCGGCGACCCGGAGCTGCGCACGGTGCTCGAATCGCTCGCCCGCAGCCTGGGCAGCGCAGCGCAAGACGCCAAGGATGAGGACGACGATGCGAATTGAAGTGAAGATCGCCGGGCTTGCGCTGGCCTTGGTAGCCGGAGCGGTGGTCGCTCAGGCCAAGCCCACGCCGGCCAAAGCCTCTCCGGCAAAACCTGCGCCACGCGACTGGAACAACGCCATCGCCCTGACCCCGCAGGGCACCCACCTGCTCGGCAACCCGGCGGCCAAGGTCAAGCTGACCCAGTTCATCAGCTATACCTGCCCCCACTGCGCCCATTTCGAGGAACAGGCCGAAGCCCCGCTCAAACTGGTGTTCGTCGCCACCGGCAAGGGCTCGGTCGAGGTTCGCAACTTTATCCGCGATCCGATCGACATGACCGTGGCGCTGCTGACCAACTGCGGCCCGGCGACGAAGTTCTTCGGAAACCACGCTGCGTTCCTGCGCAGCCAGGGCACCTGGATCCAGCCGATGGCCCACCCCAGCCCGACCCAGCAGGCGCGCTGGTTAGGCGGCGCTTTCGCCCAGCGGACGCGTGCCATCGCGCGCGATTTCGGATTTTACGGGATCATGCAAGGCCGCGGTTACTCCGCCATCCAGATCGACAAATGCCTCGCCGACGAGCCGCTCGCCCGGCGTCTGGCGACATCCACCGACGAGGCTGCCAACAGGCTGTTCGTCACTGGTACCCCGATGTTCGCGATCGATGGCGTGGTGCTGACCGGCACGTACACATGGGATGCGCTGCGCCCGCAACTGGATGCGCGGATGCGGGCGGAGTGAAAATCCGCCCCCGCTGGGGGCGGGGAACCACGAAGTGGTGGAGGGGTGCTGTTTAGAAAGGTATGCGGTAGCGTGCAGCTGCGGCTGTTACTTGTTAGCCCCGCTCCGTCTGGCTTCGCCAGCCACCTCTCCCAAAGGGGGAGGATCATCAAGTGAGCCAGGCGAAACGTTTGCGGCGCTGGTCTCTTCCACCGCAATCCTGTGGATGGCACACACCCGCCACACGCACCACGCTTCAAGAATCACTCGATTTGTCCTAGTCCACGCCAGAACGCTCCAATCCGACAGGACAACCGCATGCACTATCGCGCCGCAGTCGCCACGCTCGCCGCCCTCGCCCTGGGGCTTTCTGCTTGCGGAAAGTCCACCGACGGGGCCGCCGGGGCGCCTTCCACCAGCTCCACCCCGATCGCCAAGATCGTTCCCCCAGCGGGCAAAAGCTGGGCCGACACGGTCTCGGTTACCCCCGAGGGTGGCTATCTGATGGGCAACCCCAACGCCCCGATCAAGCTGATCGAGTTCGGCGCGCTGAGCTGCTCGCACTGCGCCGAATTCGCCGAAAAGAGCTTCACCAAAATGCGCGACGATTACATCGCCAGCGGCCGGGTCAGCTTCGAGCTGCGCCTGTTCATGCTCAACGCACTGGATATCCCCGCCGCGATGCTGGCGACTTGCGGCAGCCCGGATTCGGTAATTCCGCTGTCCGAGCAGTTCTGGGCGTGGCAGTCGACCATGTTCGATAACCTTAAGGCTGCGGGCGATGCCAAGCTCCAGGCTGCGGGCAATCTGGCGCCGGCCCAGCGCTTTGCGGCGATCGCCAGCGTGGCCGGGATGGACACGTTCTTCGCCGAGCGCGGGATCGCGACCGATCAGGCCGCCGCCTGCCTTTCCGACGTGGGCAAGGCGACGGCGCTGTCCAACCAGACCCAGCAAGCCAATGAAAAGTACCAGGTCAGCGGCACGCCGACGTTTTACATCAACGGCAAGAACCTCCAGACCGCGACCTGGGAAACGCTCGAACCGCTGCTCCAGACCGCCGGCGCGCGCTGAGGCGCTGAGGGGGCCCGGATAGCCCGATGCGCTTCGACAAGCTCCGCCTGTCGGGTTTCAAGAGCTTCGTCGAGCCTGCAGAACTGCGCATCGAGCCCGGGCTGACCGGGGTCGTCGGACCCAACGGCTGCGGCAAATCCAACCTGCTCGAAGCGATCCGCTGGGTGATGGGCGAAAGCTCGCCCAAATCGATGCGCGGCGGCGGGATGGAGGACGTGATCTTCGCCGGGACCGCGCAGCGCCCGGCGCGCGATTTCGCCGAAGTGGTGCTGACCGCTCATGGCGCATTCGCGGCAAACGATGAGGATGCAGAGATCGAAGTCTCGCGGCGGATCGAGCGCGGGGCGGGATCGGCGTATCGGGTGAATGGCCGCGACGTGCGGCAAAAGGATGTCGCGCTGGTGTTCGCCGATGCCGCGACCGGCGCGCACAGCCCCGCGCTGGTCAGCCAGGGCCGGATCGCCTCGGTGATCGCGGCCAAGCCCGCCGAACGCCGGATGATGCTGGAGGAGGCTGCGGGGATCGCGGGGCTCCATGTTCGCCGCCGCGATGCCGAGCAGAAGCTGCGCGCAACCGAGACCAACCTCGCCCGGATCGTCGATCTGCTGTCGGGTCTCGAAGGCCAGATCGCCGGGCTGCGGCGGCAAGCGAAAGCAGCCGAACGCTACAAAGCGCTGTCGCAGAAAATCCGCCTGGCCGAAGCCCGGCTGGTGTTCGCCCGCTGGCGCGATGCCGCAGCAGCAGCGGATGTTGCGCTGGGTGAGGCAAGGGTAGCCGATAGCGCTGTGAGCGAAGCCCAACGGGCAAGCAAGGCCGCGCAGGACGCCCAGCACGCCGCCGCCGCCGCGCTTTCCGCTGCACGCGACGAGCTGTTCGACCGCCGCCAGGACGCCAGCGCACACGGGGCGCGGATGGCGGCGCTTTCCAGCCAGCTCGAAGCCGCCGAGCAACGCCTGTCCGACCTCGACCGCCAGCTCGAACGGATCGACGCCGACGCCGGGGATGCCGGGCGGATGACTGGCGATGCGGCGGCGGCGCTGGGTCGCCTGACCCGTGAGGCCGAGGAGGCCGAGGCGGCAGTCACCGGCGAGGAAGCGCGGCGCCCTGCGGCGCTGACCGCGCAGGACGAAGCCGAGCGCGCGGCAAGGGCGGCCGAACTGGCGCTGGCCCAGGCGGTCGCGGAGCAGGCCGGGGTGGATGCCGACTGGCGCGTTGCCGAGGCCGCGGTCGCCAGCGCACGCGCCCGGTTGGCAAGGCTCGACGATGAGGCGCGGCGGCGCGCGGCGCAGGCTGCGGAACTCGACGCGGCAGGCGATCCCGAGGTTGCCTTGGCCGAAGCGCAGGCCGCCTACTTCACTGCTCAAACTGCCATGGCTGCCGCACAACTCGCGCGTGCCACACTTGCCGAAGGTCGCGCTGCACTTGTCGCCGCCCGCGATGCGGCGGGCGATGCGTTGGCCCAGGCGCGCGCCGAACTCGCAGGGGTCGAGCGCGAGGCGCAGGCGTTGACGCGCGACCGCGAGGCGCGCGCGCGCAAGGCCACCGGGCGCACCGCGATCGACGCGGTCAAGGCCGCGCCCGGCTTTGAACGCGCGCTTGCCGCTGTGCTGGGGCGCGAGGCCAAGGCGGCGCTGGGTGCCGTTGCTGGGGATGCCTTGGGGCGCTTTTGGACAGGGGCCAAACCGCCCGCACCGCTGTCTGACAGCCTTGCTGCCCACGTCACCGCGCCACCCGAACTCGCCGCACGCCTCGCGCTGGTCCGCGTCGCCGAGGCCGACGATGGCCGCGCGCTGGCTCCGGGCGAATGGCTGGTCACTTTGGCCGGAGCGCTGCGGCGCTGGGACGGGCTGGTGGTGCGCGGCGAGGGCGCTGCTGAGACCGCCGAACTCGAAGCCGCCAACCGCCTCGCTGCGCTGGAGGCTGCGCTTCCTGCCAGAATTAAGGCGCGCGATGCGGCGGAGCAGGCGTTCGCGACGGCTGGCCAGGCGGTCACCGCGCACCAGAGCGAACTTGCCACCGCCGAACAAGCACTTGCCCGCGCCGCTGACGCCGAGCGTCAGGCATTGCGCGCGGTCGATCAGGCCGAAGCCGCGCGCGATCGGCTCGCCGCGCGCCGCCGCGAACTCGATGCCGCGCGCGCCGATCTCGACGAGCAACACGGCCAGGCGCGGACCGAACTGGGCGAGGCCGAAGCCCGCCGCGCCGCGCTGCCCGATCCCGGTGAGGGCCGCGACAAGGTCGATCACGCGCGCAGCCGCCACGAGGCCAACCGCCAGGCGCTGCAAGCCGCGCTGGCCGCGCTCGCCAGCCTCGATCAGGGGCTGTCGGCGGCGCGCGAACGCCGCGCCACCTTGCGCGGCGACATCCGCGGCTGGGAAACCCGCGCGGGGGACGCCGAACGGCGGATTGCCGAGATGGCCCGCCGCCGCGAAGACCTGACCCAGGAACGCGCGGTGATCGCCGCCAAGCCCGCCGGGCTGATGCGCGAGATCGAGGGCGGCGAAGAAACCCGCGAGCGGCTGGGTCGCGAACTCACCGCCGCTGAGGCCGCCCTGGCCACGCACGAAGCCGCCGCCAAGGCCACCGGCGAAACGCTCGAAACGCTCATCGAAACGCTCGCCGCGGCGCGCGAGGCGCGCGCGGGCGCGGCGGCGCGGGCGGAGAACCAGCAGGCCCGACGCGAGGAAATGGCGCGAATTTCGGGTGAACGCTTCCAGTGCCCGCCGCCGCTTCTCGCCAGTCATTTCGTGTTCGACGCCGCCGAAATCGCCGATGCGGGAGAAGAATCCACCGCGATGGACCGGCTGGTGGCGGACCGCGAGCGGCTCGGCCCGGTCAACCTCGTCGCCGCCGATGAACTCGCCGAAGCCGAGGCGCGCCACGGCCACAGCGCCGCCGAGCAGGCCGAACTGGCCGAGGCAGTCAACCGCCTGCGCGGCTCGATCGGCAGCCTCAACCGCGAAGGCCGCGAACGCTTGCGCGCCGCGTTCGAAGCGGTCGACGGCCACTTTCGCCGCTTGTTCACCCGCCTGTTCGACGGCGGCCAAGCGCACCTTGCGCTCATCGATTCGGACGATCCGCTGGAAGCCGGACTCGAAATCTTCGCCCAGCCGCCGGGCAAGCGGCTGCAATCGCTGACGCTGCTATCGGGCGGCGAGCAGGCGCTGACCGCAATCGCGCTGATCTTCGCGCTGTTCCTCACCAACCCCGCCCCGATCTGCGTGCTCGACGAGGTCGATGCGCCGCTCGACGACGCCAACATCGAACGCTTCTGCGACCTGCTCGACGCGATGGTGAACGAGACCGCCACGCGCTACCTGATCGTCACCCACAACGCCGTCACCATGAGCCGCATGCACCGCCTGTTCGGGGTGACGATGGTCGAGCAGGGGGTTTCGCGATTGGTCAGCGTGGACTTGGGCGGGGCGGTGGAGCTGCTGGCGGCGGAGTAGGCTCAGCGAATCAGACGAACTTCGACTTCGGAGACCTTTGCGGCATCCTTCCACACGCGATCCGCGGTAATCACCGGCGCTGCAAGCCGCCGCCCGAGCGCGAAACAGAACCGATCGCCCAACGAAAGGCCATAACGGTCGGTTCGCCGTCGCAAGAATCCGCAATCGAGCGCAAGTTCGGCATCGGCATCGACCGTGGGTATCCCGAGTGCGGCGATGAGCGCGCGCGACTGGACCTCGCCGTTGCCGTTGCGAACCAGCCCATGGGCGACTTCGCTCAAATTAACCGAGCAGATCACCGATTCCTCCAGCAATTCGGCCACGATCGCGCCGCCCGGCTCATCGAGCAAGGCTGCGAGCAACGCCGACGAATCGAGGACGACTGTCACCTCTCGCGCTCGAACTCGCGACGCCGTTCTGCGATCAGCTCTTGGGATGACATGATCGGAAAAGGCATCGTCGCGAGGATCGCGCGCGCCGCCGCCAGGCGTTCCGCCGCGCTTGGGCGCCTTTCGCTCGGTGTCGCCACGCTGGGCCGCCGGTAGACCGTCCCACGAGAAAACAGGTTGCCCGGCGCGACGCGGGCTCCTTTTTTGTCGGGCACCCACCCGCGCGGCGCCAATACCTGCTTCACCCAGCGGCCGACCAACTTCTTCTGCTCGTCATCGAGTTCGCCGATCGTCGCAGCGATCCGGGCGCCGACCGCTTCGACCGCCGGGCGGCCCTCGCGACTTTTGCCTTCCATCGCAGCGACACCGCGAGGATCGGCGAGGATCGGAGCGATCCGCACACCGGCGCGACTCTGCTTGAAGACCTCCAATGACATCGGGTTGTCTCCTATATCAAGGAGACATTTAGAGGCCATTGTCCCCTGTGTCAATCCAGCACGAACCGCGGCCCCGTCCCGGTCACCGCAGCGCGGTCGTCGCGGTTGTAAAGCTGGCAGCGCGACAGGCTTAAACACCCGCAGCCGATGCATTGGTCGAGCTTTTGCTTGGTGCGGGTGAGCAATTGGATCTTGGCGTCGAGCGCGGTGCGCATCGAGCGGCTGATGCGTTGCCAGTCGGTCAGCGTGGGGGTGCGACCCTGGGGGAGGGTGGCGAGTTCGGATTCAATCTCCGACAACCCCAGCCCGAGCTTCTGGGCGATCAGGATGAAGCTGATCCGGCGGATGTCCGAACGCAGGAAACGCCGCTGGTTGCCCCCGGTGCGCAAACTGGTGAGCAGCTTGCGCTCCTCGTAATAGCGGATCGCCGAGACTGCGACGCCGGTGCGCTTCGCCAGCGTGCCGATGCTGACCAGATCATCACGATTCATCGCCCGACTCCATTTTTTATTTGACCTCAAGTTAGCTTGAGGTTGCACAAGGGGCAAGCCGAATGATTCGCGAAGGGTCATCCGCCACCATGAATCAACGACTTGGACAGGAATCTTCGACATGGCCGCAGCCCGACTCGAACACGCCAACATCACCGTCTCCGACCCCGACCGCTCCGCCGCGCTGTTCGCCAAGCTGTGCGGCTGGCACGAACGCTGGCGCGGACCGTCGCAACTGAGCGGGTGGACGATCCATATCGGTACCCCCGACGCGTACCTGGCAATCTACACCAACGAGGGCCGCGGCGGGCCGTTTGCCAAAGGCGCGCCGCTCAACCACATCGGGATCGAAGTCGACGATCTCGATGCCGCCGAGGCGGTGGTGGCCGCGCACGGGCTCGAACCGTTCAACCACGCCGAATACGCGCCGGGGCGGCGGTTCTACTTTTTCGACTGGGACGGGATCGAGTTCGAGGTGGTCAGCTATGCTTGAAAGTACAGTGCTGGACGGCAAGAAATTGCGAGTGGCGCGGGCGACCGACGATATCGCCGCGCTAATTCCGTTTTATCGCGATGGCCTGGGCTTCGACGTCCTTCATCGTTTCGACAGCCATGAGAACTTCGATGGCATCATGTTCGGCAATGCCGCCGCGCCGTATCACCTCGAGTTCACATGTGCGCTGGGACACGTCGCGGGACGCGCCCCGACCCTCGACAACCTTCTCGTATTCTATTTGCCTGACCGATCCGAGTGGCTCGCAGCGGTGTGTCGCATGGAAACCGCAGGGTTCGCTGCGGTGCCAGCGTTCAATCCCTATTGGGACCGCAGCGGCAAGACGTTCGAAGACGCGGATGGTTACCGCGTCGTGCTCTACAACGAAGCATGGGCTCTCTGAGTGGGTAGGCTCACCCGCCGGTATTCCCCACCACATAACACGATGCCGCCAGCAGCAGTCCTGCGAATCGGTTGCTGCGAAACTTTGCGAGCGCGTCGTCGCCGTCGTCGGGTCGCAGCGCCAGCACTTGCCACGCCAGGTGCGCGGACATCGGCAGCAGCGCGAGCAGCGTGATGGGGTCGCCGCGCAGGAGCCAAAACGAGAGCGCCCACAGCGCCACTGCCACGGCATAGAACGTCGCCACCCCGCCGCGCACATGCGCGCCCATCCGCAACGCGCTGCTGCGAATGCCGATCAGCGCGTCGTCCTCACGGTCTTGCAGCGCGTAGATCGTGTCGTAGCCGATCACCCAGGCGATGCACCCGGCATAAAGCGCGGCGAGCGCATCGAGGTGGTCGCCGCGCACCGCCACCCAACCGACCAGCGCGCCCCAGCTGAACACGATCCCCAGCCACGCCTGCGGCCACCATGTTATGCGCTTCATGTAGGGGTAGGCTGCCACCGGGGCGAGGCTGGCCAGCGCCACCACCTGCGCCTGCCAGCGCAATTGCAGCAGCACCACCAGCCCGATCAGGCACAACGCGAGCAACCATGCCCACGCCGCGCGAAGGCCGATCGCTCCACTCGCCACCGGGCGCACGGCGGTGCGGGTGACCTGGGCGTCGAGATCGCGATCGACGATGTCGTTATAGACGCACCCCGCCCCGCGCATCACGATCGCGCCGAGCAGAAGCCAGGCGATCAGGCCCCAGCGATCTCCTCCACCCGTCAGCAGCACGCCCCACGCACACGGCCAGAACAGCAGCCACCAGCCGATCGGGCGGTCGAACCGGGCGAGCTGGGCGTAGCCGCGTAGCCGCTCGGGCAGCCGCGCGACGAGGCCGCGGTGCTCGGTGTCGGGGACGATCTCGGCGCTCATTGGCGTTCTCCTAGCCGCTTCGCTAAGACCCGCCAATGCCCGCCACCCCCGCTTGGCCCCCGCGCAGCGCGCCGCGCCTGTTCGTTACTCAACCGCTGAGTGCGGGCGCGCAAGTGGTGCTCGACGGACCGCAGGCGCACTATCTCGCCAAAGTCATGCGCGCCAAGCCGGGCGATGCGGTGGTGCTGTGCGATGACCTGACCGGCGAGTGGGCGGCACGCGTGGTGCGCAGCGACAAGCGCAGTCTCGAACTGCTCGCGGCAAAGTGCCTGCGTCCGCGCGAACAAGTGCCCGATTTCTGGCTGTGCCCGGCGTTGCTCAGGAAGGATCGCTTCGATCTGGTGCTTGAAAAGGCGACCGAACTCGGCGTCCGCGCGATCCGGCCGGTGGTCACCCGGCGCTGCGTGGCGGACAAGCTCAACCCCGAACGCGCACGCGCGATCGTGATCGAGGCAGCCGAACAATGCGCGCGCACCGCGCTCCCTGAACTGGCCGCTCCCGCCAAACTCGACACCCTGCTGAGCGAGTGGCCGGGCGAGCGCACGCTGTTCTTTGCCGATGAACTCGGCGGCACCCCCGCCGCCGCCGCCTTTGCCGCAAGCGTCAATGCGGGGGGCCCCGCCGCGCTGCTCACCGGCCCCGAAGGCGGGTTCGACGATGCCGAGCGTGCCGCGATCCGCGCCCTGCCCCGGGCGGTACCGATATCGCTCGGCCCGCGTATCCTGCGCGGCGAAACCGCGGCGCTTGCCGGAATCGCAGCATGGATGGCGATCGCGGGCGACTGGGCGGCGATTTAATGCTGGCGCAACACTTTGCGCTTCCTTAATCGCGCGCCATGAGCACGAGAACAGTTTCAAATCGCAACGATCCCTTAATCGAGAGCCACGACCAGTTGATCGCGCCGATGATCAAGGGCGAAAAGCCTGCGAGCCAGTGGAAGATCGGCACCGAGCACGAGAAGTTTGTGTTCAACGAAGCCGACCACCATGCGCCGTCCTATGACGAGCCCGGCGGCATCCGCGACCTGCTGCTGGCGCTGACCGAGTTCGGCTGGACCCCGGTCGAGGAGAACGGCAAGGTCATCGCGATGGCCGGGGCCGACGGTACGGTCAGCCTCGAACCCGCCGGACAACTCGAGCTATCGGGCGATATCCTCGACAACCTCCACCAGACCTGCGCCGAAACCGGGCGCCATCTGGCGCAGGTCAAGGCCATCGGGGCCAAGACCGGAACCAGCTTTCTGGGTCTCGGGCTGTGGCCCGACAAGACCCGTGCCGAACTGCCGATCATGCCCAAGGGCCGCTATGAAATCATGCTGCGGCACATGCCGCGCGTCGGCACCATGGGGCTCGACATGATGCTGCGGACCTGCACGATCCAGGTCAATCTCGACTACGCGAGCGAGGCCGATATGGCCCAGAAGTTCCGCGTCGGCCTTGCGCTGCAACCGCTGGC
Source organism: Novosphingobium sp. (assembly GCA_031370045.1). Taxonomy (GTDB): domain Bacteria; phylum Pseudomonadota; class Alphaproteobacteria; order Sphingomonadales; family Sphingomonadaceae; genus Novosphingobium. The sequence goes on from JANMPV010000394.1 coordinate 12,212, forward strand.
GACCGCGCTGTTCGCCAATTCGCCGTTCCTCGAAGGCAAGCCCAACGGGTATCTGAGTTATCGCAGCCACATCTGGTCGGACACCGATCCGCAGCGCACCGGGATGCTACCGTTCGTGTTCGAGGATGGCTTCGGCTATGATCGCTATGTCGATTACATGCTCGACGTGCCGATGTACTTCGTGTTCCGCGAGGGCAAATATATCGACGCTTCGGGGCAGAGTTTCCGCGATTTCCTCAAAGGTGTGCTCCCCGCGCTGCCCGGCGAACTGCCGCTGGCGAGCGACTGGATCGATCATCTTTCGACCGCCTTCCCCGAAGTCCGCCTCAAAAGCTTCCTTGAAATGCGCGGCGCCGATGGTGGCCCGTGGAACCGGATCTGCGCATTGCCCGCGCTGTGGGTCGGGCTGCTGTACGATCAGACCGCGCTCGATGCGGCGTGGGATCTGGTCAAGGACTGGTCGATGGATGAACGCGAGGCCTTGCGCAATGCGGTGCCCAAGCTGGGGCTGGCCGCGCCGGTGCCGGGCGGACGGACGCTCCACGACATCGCCCGCGAGGCGCTGGCGATTGCGCAGGGCGGCTTGGCGGCGCGCGCGCGGCTCAACACCAGCGGCGACAACGAGACCGGCTTCCTCGATCCCTTGCATGAGATCGTTTCGCGTAACGAAACCCCCGCGGAACGCCTGCTGCGGTTGTATCACGGTGAGTGGGGCGGCGATCTGAACCGCATCTACGAGGAAAGCTTCTAGGAGGGCTTTCCACCCCGATCCGCTCATGTCGAGCGAAGTCGAGACACCCGCGCCACGTGTCTCGACTTTGCTCGACATGAACGGGGTGGGGTTTTGGATCAAAAGGGGAGAATTCGCATGATCATCATCATGGGCACGGTGAAGGGGTAGATCCCGGCCTCACTCGGCTGGATGGACCAATTCCCGCCGGTTCTTTGTCGGCAGCGTCGCCAGCCGTGCTATCGCCCGCGTCACCACCCCATTCCGCGCCATCCATGCGTGATACTCGCGGTACTTGGCGTCCTCCGCCAACAGATGGCGTTCCTCGGTCCGGGCGCGCCAGTAGTAGATGGCGCTGACCAGCATCAGCATCGCGGTGTTGCGCACCGCCTCGACCGCCGAGCCGGTGGTGGTCAGGAAGGGGAGCGTCGAGAGCCACCAAAACGCGTTTTTCGACAGGTACGCGGGGTGGCGGGTGAACGCATAGGGGCCGTTGGTGAGCACGCCGCGGTGGGTGAGGTTGGAAAAGCGCAGGCCGAAGGCGACCGTCGCCCAGGCGTAGATCGCGGTCAGCGCGACGAGGCAGCCGCCCCAGCCCCATAGCAGCGCGGGGTGGCCCGCCATCCATGCATTCCAGTCCTGGGTGCCCTGGTGGTAATCGATCACCGCGCCACCGCCCATCAGGATGAATGGCGGATAGCACATCAGCGCGGCGACCCAGGCATCGAGGTGGGGGTTGGCGGTGCGGATCTGCGCATCGAGCGGCCGCATCGTGACGAGGTAGCCGACCATCGCGATCTGCACGTCGATCACGAACAGCAATTCGATCAGCGACCCCGCCAGCCGCGCCGGATCGCCCGCGATGCTGCCGAGATCGGCCTCGACCACCGCGGCGAACCCACCGGGCAGAATCGAGATCATGAACGCGCAGAAGAAGCCTTTGACCGCCCAACCGCGCAGATGGTGGCGCACTTGCGCGGGGTCATACGCGTCGCGCCCGATCAGCATCGCGCCGAAATGCCACGCCCCATCGCGCGGGTTTTTCAAAACCCGGTCGAGCCACGGCACATACATCACCGATCCCGCCAGCAGCAGCGGCGCGGCGGCGCCGAGCACCTCCATCGCGAACACGTATTGCCCAGCCCAATACCACCGCGCGATCAGATAAATCGCGGCGATCAGCCCCCAGGTGGCCCACAATCCGGCCAGCTTGGGAATAGCGGTTTCCATCGCCGCCGCCAGCGGGCGCGGATGCTTCCAGTCGATCCCGGTCGAGGGGCGGCGGTGGACTTTGTCGACGAATAGCGACCACAGCACCATCGGTGCGCCCGAGGCAAGCACCGCAGCCAGCGCGGCATAGCGTCCGCTCAGCGGCGCACGCGGGCCGGGGATGCTGAGGACATCCGCGATAGGCGCCCATTCGCGGCAGATCACGATCCACACGATCAGCCCGGCGAGGCCGACGAGGCCAACGCCTGCCGAGACATCGCTGGAGGGTCGGGGATCGGATGCGCGCAAGTCCATCGCGCGCGGGTTTAGCGAACGAGGGTTAAAGGCGCGGTAATGGCCTTTCCCCTCCCGCCTGCGGGAGGGGCGGCGAGACTTGGCAGCTTGCTGCCTAGTCGCAGCGGGGTGGGCCTTTCGGCCCAAGCGACCTGTCGGTCGTGCCCACCCCCTAACCCCTCCCGCAAGCGGGAGGGGAGAACTTCACCGAAACGCCGAAATCCTGCCGCTGTCGTCAAGGATATACAGCGTGTTGTTGGCCACCACCGGGGCCAGGCTGATCGGGTCGCCCAGCTTGGTAAACGGGGTGATGGTGCCGTCGGCAGCGTTCACCGAGACGACTTCACCGCGCATGTTGGCCACCCACAGGCGATCACCGGCGAGCACCGGGCCGGTCCAGTAGAACTCGTCCTTCTTCTTTTTCTCGTTCTTGAACTGCTGAAGCTGCGCGATCCACCGCACCTTTCCGGTGGCCCGCGCCAGGCACAGCAGCCGCGAATCGTCGGTCAGCACGAAAATCCACTCGCCCGCGATCGCCGGGGTCGAGATGCCCGCCAGGTTAAGCTCCCAGATGCGCTGCCCGGTGACCAGCTCATACGCCGCCATGCGCCCGCCCTGACCCAGCGCGTAAACCCGGCCGCGATCGATGATCGGATCGGCGTCGATATCGGTGAGCGTGGCGACCGAGGTCGCGATGCTGGTCCGCGCCAGCGCATCGGTCCACAACTGGCGGCCGTTCTCGTAGCGATAGGCGGTCAGCTCGCCCGAGCTGTAGCCCGCGATCACCGTGCCCTGGCCCGCGGCGGGCGCGGCGACGCCGAACACGCCCGCAGATGCCTGCGATCCGCTCTCGTTCCACAGCGGCTTGCCGTCCGCCGCGTTGAGCGCGATGATCTGGTTGTCCTGGGTCATCACATAGATCGCATCGAACGCAATCGTCGGCGAGCCGCGCAGCGGACCCGAGGGCTTGACCCGCCAGATCTGGGTGCCGTTCGACGCGTCGAGCGCCGCGACTTCGCCAAGCCCGGTGGTCACGTACACGCGGTTGTCGGCAAAGCTCACCCCGCCGCCGAACAGCGACGAATTGTTCTCCTCCATCCGCAGCTTCACGGACCACTTCTCGGCACCGGTGGCGGCATCGAACGCGTGGACCGCGCCGCTGGTGTCGAATGCGAACAGTTGCCCGCCGCCGATCACAGGGGCCGCGGCCAGCCGCTCGCTCGGCTTGGAACCGGCGATGCTCGCGGTCCAGACCTTGGTCGGGCTCGCTGCGAGCGCGAGGTTGCCATAGCTCTTGCCGGCATTGCCGCCGGGCTGGCTCCAATCGGCGTTGGTCTCGGCGGTCGGCAGGACCACCGCGACGCTTGCCAGCGAGGGATCGACTTTCGCCCCGCTCTCGATCCGGCTGAGCACCGGCATGCGCTTGCCCAGCGTGGGCGTGGACTTGGGCTTCTTGTTGCCTCCGATCACCCCACACGAACCCAGCGAAACCGCCAGAACCGCAACGAGGGGCACGGCCAGGAAGCGGCGGACGGAAGCTGAATTCATCACGGAAATCCTCATCGGGCTTATCGTGCCGGAGCGGGGGCGGGAGCGGCGGGGGCAGCGCCCGCCACCGGAGAATTGTTCGCTGCCGTATCGACATCGACGACGGCATCTACCCCGAGCAGGCCGGACATCTGGCGAGTGCGGTTGCGCAGCGTTTCGGGAACGGTGGGGTCCTTGGCGATCTGCGCGAACAGCCCACCCGCCAGATCGTTCTTACCCTGCTTGAGATAGGCCGCGCCGACCAGCTCGCCCGCGCTGCCGAACCACGGGTTGCCGGGTACCGCCAGCGGCTTGAGCCGGGCGATCACGACGTCGGGCGTCAGCGCATCGAAGTTGATCGCGACGTCGCGGATGGTGGCGAGGTCGCGATAGGGCTGCGGCAGCGCGCTGTCCCCGGCAACCTGGGCATAGAGCGCAGCGGCCTCGGCCTTGCGCCCTTGCTCGGCGGCGATCCCGGCCTGCATCAGCAGCGCCGCGGCGCGCACTCCGGCCGGGCCATCGCTGGCCAGCGGCTTGAGCGCGGCGCTGGCCGGGGCAAGCTGCCCGGCCTCGACCTGGTCGAGCGCGACGGTGTATTTCTCGCCCAGATCGCCCGCAACCGCCTGCTGGTGCTCGCGCCACCACAGCCAGCCGCCCAGCGCCAGCAACAGCGCAACGACCGCGATCCCGGCAAGCACGCCATAGCGGGCCATAGCGGTTTTGAGCTGGTCCTCGCGCAGGGCCTCGTCGACCTCGCGCATGAACACGTCTTGCTGGGCGAGCGCCTTCTTGTCGGCAGGCAGCGCGGTCTTGTCGTCGGGGCGGAGGGCCAAGTTGCGGGGTTTCCGTCAGTCAGTCTGGGGGTAAGGCAGGGTCAGCCGCGCTGTTTACCCATTGGCGGCATCATTACAACGGTCTTCGCTTGCGGCGCGTGAACCATCGGTGAAGCGAGCGCCTGCTTCAGGGAAACCGCTCGCGTCCCATAACCCGTGCATAAAGCGCAGCGTGGCGGGAAACCATCGCGTCCTCGTCGAATTCCGCGCACGCCTTTGCGCGGTTTTCAGCGCCGATGGTTCGGCGCAGGCGCGGTGCGTCGGCGAGTTCGCACAGCGATGCGGCAAGCGCGGCTTCGTCGCCGGGGGCGGTGACGTAGGGCTGGTTGCCCTCGCCGACCATCGCCGCGACGTCGCCAACTGCCGGACTTGCCACCGCCAGCCCCGCGGCCATCGCCTCGATCACCGAGATCGGCGCCTGCTCGCTGTCCGACGACAGCGCGTAGAGATCGAACAGCCCGATCAACGTGGCAGGATCGGCGACGAACCCGGCAAGATGAACCCGATCTACAACCTGGCAGCGTTCTGCCTCGGCGAGGATCGCTGCGCGCTCGGGACCCTCGCCCGCGATCACCAGGTGCCATGGCTCGGGCAGGCTGGCGAACGCGCGGACCAGCCGCGGCAGATTCTTGACCACGCGCAGGCCCGCGAACGTGCCCAGCCACAGCTCGCCGGGATGCTTGATCAGCCGGGGCAGGACATCGCCCTTGGGCTTGGCGACAAACCGCGCGGTGGCGACGCCGTTGGGGATCAGGTGGACCTTGCCGGGTGGCTGGTACCAGGTCTCGAGCGCAATGTTGCGCAGGATCGTCGAGGGCACCACCACCGCCTGCGCGCGCGACAACGCGAGGATGCGATAGGCGTTGCGCGTGGCCTTCAGCCCTGCGGCCTCGTCGGCGTTGAACCCGTCCTCATGGTGGATCAACCCGGCCAGCCCCAGCGAAGGGCCGAACGCCGAATGCGCCAGAACCGCGTTCATCGCTCCCCAGTTATAGGTCAGGATCAGGTCATACGGCTTCATCGCCGTGGCCAACGCGCGCAGCTTGAGCGGGCCGGGCTTGCCGCTCAGCCCCGGCAGGTTGATTGCAAGCACCGGGATGCCCCGCGCAACATGGCGCATCGCCCCGGTCGCGCCCGGCACGGCCGAGACAATCGTGTGCATCACCCCCTTGCCGAAGCGGTTGATCAGCTGGACGGTGCGCAGCTCCTTGCCGCCGGGATCGAAGCTGGAGTGGATATGGAGCAGGCGCAGCGGGCGGACGCGCGGCGTTTCCGCCATTACTCCGCCCGATCCAGCAGACGTTCGATCGCCGCCACTGCCGCCGGCTCGTCGAGGGTCGGGGCGTGGCCGAGGCGGGGCAGCGTGACCAGTTCGGCATCGGGCGCCTCGGCGATCATCCGCGTGGCGGTTTCGGGGGCGAGGATATCGGACATCTCGCCGCGCAGCACGAGTACCGGCACGGGCACCGGGCGCCCGGCCAGCGCGCGCCAGCACGGCCACAGATCGGGCGGTGCAGCGTTGGCAGGGGTAGCGAACGGTTCGGAAATCTTCATATCGTAGTCGAACACGATTCGCCCGTTGGAGCCCAGGGTCATCGACCGCTTGGCCATCGTCAGCCAGTCGGCGATGGAAAAGTCGGGAAACATCTCGCCCTGACTTTCCTGCAACGCGCGCGCGGCGTGCATCCAGGTCTCGAAGCTGCGGCCCTGGCCGACATAGCCGCCAATCCGCGCGATCCCCGCGCCCGACACTTCGGGACCGACATCGTTGAGCACCGCGCCTGTGAGCCGCGCGGCATGGCGCGCGGCGAACAGCATCGTTACCAGCCCGCCAAGCGAGGTTCCCACCGCGACGAACCGGGCGATTTGCGCCTGATCGAGCAACGCCTCGAGATCGGACACATAAGTCAGCGGGGTGTATGTCGCCGGGTCCTTGGCATAGGCGCTGTCACCGCGTCCGCGCAGATCGAGGCACAGCACCCGGCGATGGGTGGCGAGGCGCACGGCCAGCGCCTCGAAATCGCGCGCGTTGCGGGTCAGCCCGGGGATGCAGATCACCGGTGATTTGGCGTCCTGTCCGACTGGGGGCCCGGCGTAGTCGCGATAGTGCAGCCGCAGGCCGTCTTCGCTCGTCCAGTGGCGATCTTCGAACTCGGCCATGCTGATTTGTACGACGCCCCCGGATTAGCGTGGCTTGCGCACCGCGCCGCCGCTCTCCATTATCGCCAAATGCGCGCCGAACCGCAACCCGCCCCGTATCGCCCCGATCCGCGCATTCTGAAGCTGGCGGGGTGGATCGGCGATCCGGTGGCGGGCGCGGACTTTCCCGAAGCGGTGCTGCGCTATCGCAACGATGCCCACGCCGCCACCGTGGGGTTGGTCGGACTAAGCGATGCCGAGTGGTGCGCGTATTTCGGTCGTTTTGCGCCATTGCCTGAGAATTTGCCGCAGCCGCTGGCACTACGCTATCACGGCCACCAGTTCCGCGTTTACAATCCCGAGATCGGCGACGGCCGCGGGTTCCTGTTCGCCCAGTTGCGCGACGACCAAAACCGCCTGCTCGATTTCGGGACCAAAGGTTCGGGCCAGACGCCGTGGAGCCGCCAGGGCGACGGGCGGCTGACGCTGAAAGGCGCGGTGCGCGAAATCCTCGCCACCGCGATGCTCGAAGCGCAGGGGGTCACTACCAGCAAGACGTTCTCGGTGATCGAGACGGGCGAGGAACTGTTCCGCGGCGACGAGCCTTCGCCCACCCGATCGGCAGTCATGGTCAGGCTCAGCCACGGCCATATCCGCATCGGCACCTTCCAAAGGCTGGCGGCGCTGGGCGAGCGCGAGCACATGGCTGAGCTGGTCGATTACTGCCTCGAAACCTATCCTGGCCCGGTCGCATCCGAAGCCGAAGGCAACCCGGCTGCGATCCTGCTGCACCAGGTGGTCGAACGGCTGGCCGACCTTGCCGCCTCGTACATGACCGCCGGGTTCGTCCATGGGGTGCTCAATTCCGACAACATGAACATCTCGGGCGAAAGTTTCGACTATGGCCCGTGGCGCTGGGTGCCGACTTGGGACGCAGGCTTCACCGCCGCCTATTTCGATCACAGCGGACTCTACTCATTCGGACGCCAGCCCGAGGCGCTGCATTGGAATTGCAGTCAGCTGGCAATTGCGCTGCGCCAGCTGAGCGATGCACCACCGCTGGTCGCCGCGCTCGAGCGATTTGCCGGACTGTATCGCAGCAATCTGGCGCGGCGTTTCGTGTGGCGGCTGGGGCTGGCTTCACGCGGCGAAGAAGCAGACCTGGCAGTGGTCGTCGCCGCCGAAAAAACGATGCGTGAGAGCGGCGTGGGCGTGGACGAGTTCTTCTTCCGCCATCGCGGCGGGCGCCGTGTCGGGGGTGATCTTGCGGTTGCCTTGGCCGGGTTCGAAGGAAACTTCGCTCATCCCTATTGGGACGAGCCAGAGCCGCAATCGCTGCTGATCGACGAAGTCGAGGCGATCTGGGCGGCGATCGCCGAACGCGATGATTGGACGCCGCTGACCGCTAAGTTGGCCGCGCTCAAGCGGATGGGTGAGGCGCTGGGCGAGCCGCCGAGACCGGCGGGGCAGCTGGTATAGCCAGCTTTAGTTGCGGCGCTTTGGCGGCGTGGGCGCGGGTTGCGGCGCCGGAGGGGCGACCGGCCGCGTGATCGAGCCGGGCTGGACGCTGATCCCGTAAAGCTTCCAGCGGCCCTGCTCCCACTGGAAATAGAAATCGAAGAAGATCGGCGAGGGGCGCAGCGGAAAATAGCCCTGGACGCGGAAGACGTCGGCCTGAAGCAGCGTGGGGCCGCCGGTATAGACCGGGGCGACGATCAGCGCGTTGCTCAGATCGACCCGTAGCTGGCGGATCGGCGCGAAAATCTCGGCCAGGCGCGAGGGGTCGTTCTGGATCTGGAAGCCGTTCGCGCTGGTATCACGCAGCACCGAATAATTGCCCGAACGGTTGGCATGATCGACCATCGCCATGGTCGACCAGACCAGTTTCGCCAGTTCCAGTTCGCTCGGCACCGGCAGGCTGGAAACCGCCGGACGCCCCGGCTGCGCGACCTGTGCCAGCGCGTCCGGCGCTAGCCCGGCAAGTGCCGCCGCCGCTAAAAAAACGGCCGGGGCACGAAGCCCCGGCACGAACAGTCTGGACTTGATCATCGGTATTTCTGGTTCCTTGGGGGCCCTTACCAGGCGAACTGGAAGCCACCCCGCGCGCCGACTTCGCCGCTGTCGATACCGAAGCCGATACCGGCCGAGACCGAAGCGTTTTCGCCGACCCGGGCAGCGAACGCCGCCGACGCCGCGGCCTTCTCGTTATAGTAGCCGACCCCGCCCGAAACCCCGAAGTTGGTTCCCGCGGGGAGCGACGGCGATTCCATCGCCAGCGCCAGCGCGACGCCTTCGTAGGCCTTGTCGACACCCCTGAACAACGAGGTGATCTGGGCGCCCTGCGAGGCGGTGAGTGTCTGCAGGCTGGCGACGTTGGTGTTGAGCGTGGCCACGCTGGTGTTGAGCGCGGTAACGTTTGCGGCAGTTGCAAACGACGAGACCAGCGGACCCGAACCCAGCGTGCCCGAACCATCGACCGTGGCGAACGACAGCGCCCCGGTCTGCGCCGCGTTGCTCGCCGCGAGATCGCCGATCGACACCGAGCTGCCCGTTCCGCCCAGCCTGACCTGGTTGGCGCGGGTGGTCGTCGCCCCGGTGCCGACAGCGGTCGAGCCAGCAAACCCGGCAGTCGAGGCAAACCCGACCGCGGTCGCGTTCATCGCGCTGGCATTGGCGTTCTTGCCGAGTGCGGTCGACTGGACACCTGCCGCAGTGGCCTGATGACCGGCCGCAAGGCTGAGGTTGCCGGCAGCGCTCGACTGCCAACCAAACGCCTGCGCGCCGCGGCCCGAGGCGACCGATTCACCACCAACCGCAGTCGCGTGGAACCCGCTGGCCGAGGCCAGGTCGCCCAGCGCAACGCCATCCTCATCGGTCGCCGAAGCGCCGTTGCCGACAGCGGTCGAGGTCGTGCCGGTGGCGAACGCCGTCCGGCCGATGGCTACGCCGTTGGCCCCGCTGGCGACCGACGATTCGCCGATCGCGGTGGCGCTGACGCCCGAGGCATTGGCGCGGAAGCCAAGCGCCTGAGTCATCGAACCAGACGCAACGCTCTCCGAACCGACGGCGGTCGCTTCGAAGCCCGTCGCCCGGGTCCTGCCGCCGATCGCGACAGCCCCGTCCATCGAAGCCAACGAGCTGGGCCCGATGGCGGTCGCAGCAAGGGCGGTGGCAGTAGTCTGCGCACCGGCGCCGATCGCGATGCTGACAAGACCGGCTGCAGTCGTATTCGCCCCAGTGACCGGATTGGTACCGCCGATCGCGACCGAAGCATTACCGCTGGCGTTGGCGAAAGTGCCGAACGAGGAGGCATTCACGCCGCTTGCCGCCGCACTCTTGCCGACAGCAGTGGACTGGACACCCGATGCATTCGCTTGGTGGCCCGAGGCGAGGCTGAGATTGCCGCCCGCGTTTGCCTGCCAGCCAAACGCCTGCGCGCCGCGACCTGAAGCGATCGATTCGCCGCCCACCGCCGTCGAATGGAAGCCGGTTGCCATTGCCCGGTCACCAATCGCCACCGCATCCTCATCGGCAGCCAGGCTCCGGTCGCCGATCGCGGTCGAGGTCAGCCCGCTGGCGCGTGAAGTCCGCCCCACCGCTGTCGAATCGATCCCAAGCGCGTTGGCATCGAAACCGAAGGCTGACGAATTGTCGGCTGTCGCATTGGCGGCAACACCGACCGCAGTCGCATTAATCCCGAGCGCGTTCGAGCCATCGCCGATCGATACTGTGCTGTCGGCGCGAGCAAGCGAGTTTGCGCCGATAGCAACCGCGCGCAGCCCGGCCGCCCGGGCGTTGTTGCCATAAGCCGCCGAGGAGATGCCTGTTCCGCTGGCGGCTACGCCGACCGCAGTCGCGCTATCGCCAAGCGCCTGCGAGCCATCGCCAATCGATACCGTGCTGTCGGCGCGGGCGAGCGAGTTCGCGCCGATCGCAACCGCGCGCAGACCTGCCGCCCGGGCGTTGTTGCCATAGGCCGCCGAGGAGATACCCGTTCCGCTGGCGGCTACGCCGACGGCGGTCGCGCTATCGCCAAGCGCCTGCGAGCCATCGCCGATCGATACCGTGCTGTCGGCACGGGCGAGCGAGTTCGCGCCGATCGCAACCGCGCGCAGGCCGGCCGCCCGGGCGTTGTTGCCATAGGCCGCC
>JANMPV010000401.1:0-2357 GCA_031370045.1 Novosphingobium sp.
CCAGCGCCGCGAACGCCAGCAGGCCGGTCCCGGTGCTGATATCGGCGGCGTTGCGCAGGATCATTCCACTCGACTTCATCGCTGTGAGCATCGTCAGGCAACCCGCGGTAGTGGCGTGCTGGCCCGTGCCGAACGCTTGGCTGGCGGGGATGACGAAGCTGTGCACTCTCGATTCGGAGCAGGCGGGATGATCGGGGGTGCGGACGTGGAACGCTCCGGCGCGGACGGGTTCGAGATACTGCTGGCTGCTCGTTAGCCAGTCGGTGTCGGGCAGACGTTCCTCGGACCAATCAGGTGCGAGTGCGAACAGGGCGTTCAGTGCCGCTCGGTCGGCCTTGGTCGGGCGGTGCGGCAGCCAGGCTTCAACTTGCCAGTCATCGGGCCGGTCCTCGGCGATCTCGCTTCCGGCGATGACGATATCTGGGTCCCAGTCGAACGCATCCTCGTGCGCGATGAGCGCCGCTGTAACGACCTGGCGCGGCGCGAAAGCGACCAGCTTCCACACTGGATCACCGGACATAGCTGGCGCCGTTGGCATCGATCGTGGTGCCGGTCATGCTCGGTGGCGCGTCGAGCGCGCAGAATACCGCTATCGCCGCAATCTCGTCGGGCGTGGCGACGCGGCCCAGCGGAATGTCGGCGAGCAACGAAGGGCCGCCACGGGTCGCCAGATAGTCATCAGCCATCGCCGTATCAGTGAAACCCGGCGCGATTGCGAAGCTGAGGACTTCGTCGCCCGCGTAAGCTCGCGCGATGGTCTTGTGGAGCGCGATCATCCCGCCCTTGGCCGCGGCATAGTGCCAGTGATCGGGCGAATCGCCGCGAAATCCGGCGCGGCTGGCGATATGGACGATCCGCCCGCCGCAGCCGCGCTGCTGCCAGTGGCGCACCGCGAACCGACTGAGCTGGGCGGCGGCGGTCAGGTTAATCCGCAGCGTGTCTTCCCACGCATCGAGCCAGGCAATGTCGCTGGCGCGCAAGGGGTTGGCGGCAAACAGCCCGGCGTTGTTGACGAGCACATCGATCTGCCCGCCCGCCTGTTCGAGCGCAGCCTCCCATAGGGCTTGTGGCGCACCGGGATCCGCAAAATCGGCGCCGGTCGTCGCGGGTCCATTGCGGCTGCCGTGGCAAATTACCCGACTACCCCGTGCGCGCAGCGCCGAGGCTATGGCGGCACCGATGCCACGGGTCGATCCAGTAACGAGAACAGTGGGAGCAGTCATCGCCATCGAATAGGCGACCTCCGCCCGCCGGGCAAATCAGACCGCTTCGAGCGCGTATCCTGCCGAGCGTACTGTGCGCACCGGATCGGGCGCGTCGTCCATTTCAATCGCCTTGCGCAGCCGCCGGATGTGGACATCGACCGTGCGCAGCTCGATCTCGCTTTCGGTGCCCCATACCGCATCAAGCAACTGCCCGCGCGAGAAAACCCGGCCGGGGCTTTCCATGAAGTGGCGCAGCAGACGAAACTCGGTTGGCCCCATCGCCAGGCTGCGCGCGCGGCGCAGCACCTTGTGCGCGATCGGATCGAGCGAAATATCGCCCACGGTCAGGGTTTCCCCGGCCAGTGCGGGGCGTACCCGACGCAGCACTGCGGCGACCCGGGCGATCAGCTCGCGCGGGCTGAACGGCTTGGTGACGTAGTCGTCGGCGCCGGTTTCGAGCCCGCGAATGCGGTCCTCCTCGGCGCCGCGTGCGGTCAGCATCACGATCGGAACGTGCGCGGTGGATTTGTCGCGACGCAGACGGCGGCAGACTTCGATCCCGCTGGTGCCTTCGATCATCCAGTCGAGGATCACCAGATCGGGCGCGGCTTCGGCGGCCAGAACCAGCGCCTCGTCGCCATCGGCGGTCACGCGGACGTCGTAGCCCTCACCCTGGAAACGGAACTCGAGCAGTTCGGCGAGTGCGGGATCGTCTTCGACCAAAAGAAGTTTGGGGGCCATTTGCAGGTTCCTCAGCGCGGCGGGATCACGTCTTCACGCTCGGGAAGGTATTCCCCGGTCGCGGCGTAATAAACCTGCTCGGCGATGTTGGTGGCGTGGTCGCCGATGCGCTCGATATTGCGGGCGACGAACAGCAGTTGCGCAGCGCTGCTGATCGTTGCCGGATTTTCGACCATGTAGCTGACAAGATTGCGGAAGATGCTGTCATAGAAGGCATCGACCTTGGCATCGCGCAGCACGATTTCGCGTGCGGCCTCGGCGTCTCGCGCGGCATAGGCGGTCAGCACGTCATGGACCATTTCCGAGGCGACCTCGGCCATCGCCGGAAGGATCGTCAGCGGTTCGAAGCGATGGCGGCCCTCGATGTGGCCGACCCGCTTGGCGATGTTCTTGGCGTAGTCGCCGATCCGC
>JANMPV010000410.1:0-7795 GCA_031370045.1 Novosphingobium sp.
GTGACTTAGGAGGCGAAATTGCGGATCGACCCGACGAAACTCATCGAAGCGCGCTTGGCGCGCGCAATGTCGCAAGAAGAAGTAGCCATCGCTTGCGATCTCAGCACGCGAACCATCCAACGGATTGAAGCAGGGCATACGGCATCTTTGGAAAGCACCAAGGCACTGCTCACGACTTTTGGCGCGGACATAATTCACGACCCTGAAGTGACCGCACCACTAAAACTTCAGTCACCTTGGAAATTGATGGCTGTGCAAATCAGCAGCAAATTTCGTTCTTCGGTTGGTTTCTGTTTCGATGGCCTGCGCATCGTCTTTGCGGCAATTCTAATTCTGATAGCTGCGGCAAAGCCGTTTGTTCCAGACCAAACCGGGTTGTTTGTAGGCCGCGATTTCGAAGGCCTTGGGCTATTGAGCGGCCCGCCCGCTGGGTCGCATGAGATTCTAGGATTTTGGATTACGCCTATCATGATCGTGGCTGCCGGAGCCGTTCTGATGAGCATGCGACGCCTGCGGCTGTTAATAGACAATCGAGCCTGGCAGGCTTTCTGAACGAAGGAATAGTGGCGACTGATTGCTATTGCGCATCGAACGTCGCGTTGTGTTCGCAAACAGACGCTCCTATTTGATCGCTTTGGCCCCCAGCTGCGGGTTCATCCCCGCGATATGATTGAGCCAGGCCTTGGGCTTGCGCATGAGCCCCTTGGGATAATCGACCCTGATCCCCGCCAGCTCGGCGATCCGCCCGACGAACGAGACGCAGTTGTGCTGGTCGAGCCGGTACTGCTTGCCCGGAGCATCGCGCCATTGCGATACTTCCTCGCGAATCCGCCAATAAGTCGCGTCGCTGATCGGCACGGTGAAATGGCGGTTGGTGGTGGTCACGTATTTGGGCGGTTCGGTCATCACGATGCCCTCGACCGCGCCCGACAGGATCGCCGGGCTGAGCGATTTGGCCGAATAGCCATAGTTTTCCTCGACCTTCGCCCCGGTGGCATCGAGTGTGCCCTGCAACACAACGAAAGTATGTGGAAAGCGGCCCCCGAACATCGAGCCATTGAAGCTCTGGAACGAAAGCAGGACTTGTGCTGCCGCGGGCAGGGGCAGGAGCAGCACGGCGAACAGGCAGAGCAGGCGGGGCAGCATCGCACGCTTCAACCCGCGATTGCCTGAAACGCGCCTGAACGTCACCGTGACAGCAGGAACACCGCGTGCTCGGCGCGGAAGTTGGCGGCGGCGGCGCTGATCGAGCGGTCGCCGGTCAGGAACCAGGCCTGCTCGACATTGATCCCGCGCGCGCCCAGCAGCGCACGGAAATCGTCGATCGTCACGTGGTGGATGTTGAGGGTCTCGTACCACGCCACCGGCAGCAGCCGGGTGACCGGCATCCGCCCGCCCCACAGCAGGCTCAGCCGCACCCGCCAGTGGGCGAAGTTGGGAAAACTGACGAACGCCTGGCGGCCGATCCGCAGCAGTTGGTCGAGCACCAGATCGGGGCGCATCGTGGTCTGCAACGTCTGGCTGAGGATCGCGTAGTCGAACGACTTGTCGGGATAGTCGGCCAGATCGGTATCGGCATCGCCCTGCAGCACGCTCAACCCGCGCGCGACGCACTCGGTGACGTTGCCCGCGTCGATCTCGAGCCCGCGCGCGTCGGCGCCCTTGTCGTGGCGCAAGGCGGCAAGCAGGGCCCCGTCGCCGCAGCCGACATCGAGCACGCGGCTGCCCGGCGCGACGCTGGCGGCGATCACCGCGAGGTCGGGGCGTAAGACGGACGAAGGCGTGCTCACTGGTTCAAAAACCCGGCGATCACCCGGTCGAGCGCGGGGACATCGAGGAGGAAGCTGTCGTGGCCGTAAGGTGCGTTCAGTTCGACGCAGCTGACCGCCGCGCCCGCAGCGTTGAGCGCGTGGGCGACATGGCGCGATTCGGCGGTGGGATAGAGCCAGTCGGTGTCGAAGCTGACCAGGCAGAACCGTGCAGTCGCACCAACGAAGGCATCGGCGAGCCGCGCGCCCCCCTCGTCCGATGAAAAGTCTTCGGCCAAGTCGAAATAGTCCATCGCGCGGGTGATGTAGAGATAGCTGTTGGCGTCGAACCGCCCGGTGAAGCTGAGCCCCTGATGGCGCAGATAGCTTTCGACCTGAAAATCGGCATCGAATCCAAAGGTTTTTTCGGCTCGATCCTGCAACCGCCGCCCGAACTTCTCGGTCAGCCCGGCTTCGGACAGATAGGTGATGTGTGCCGCCATCCGCGCCACCGCCAGCCCGGCTTCGGGGCCTTTGCCAGTCGCGTAGTCTCCCCCCTTCCACTTAGGATCGGCCATGATCGCCTGACGCCCAACCTCGTGAAACGCGATGTTCTGCGCCGAATGGCGCGCGGTGCTGGCGATTACTAGCGCAGCCTTGGTGCGTTCGGGAAAATTGGCGGCCAGGCTCAGCGCGAGCATCCCGCCCATCGATCCGCCGACCACGGCGTGCAGGCGTTCGATCCCCAGCGCATCGAGCAGCGCGATCTGGGCGCGGACCATGTCGCGGATGGTGAGCACCGGAAACCGCATTGCATATGCGGCACCGTCGGCAGCAGCGCTGGCCGGGCCGGTCGAGCCCATGCAGCCACCCAGCACATTGGCACATATGACGAAAAAGCGATCTGTATCGATCGGCTTGCCCGGTCCCACGCTGGCCCGCCACCAGCCTGGCTTGCCCGTTCGCGGATGGTCGCTGACGACATGCTGGTCCATCGTCAACGCATGGAACAGCAAGACGACGTTGCTCTTGTCCGCATTGAGTGTGCCGCACGTTTCGTAGGCAACGCTGACGCCGTCGAGGCTCTGCCCGCCATCGAGCAGCAGGGGAGCACCGAGCACCAGCAGGTTGCCCGCGGACAAGTGAAGATCGGCTTCGGCCATGGCCCGCGCGGCTTGGCGGCAAAGGTCAAGGGCTGTCAATCGCGTGTCAACGCGCTAAGGCGCGCCCACTATGGCCGACGCTCCGCAGATGAAGCCCTGGATCGAGGATATCGAGGCCTACGTACCCGGCATAAGCACGGGTGCGGACGGGCGGCCGCTGATCAAGCTTTCGGCCAATGAGAACCCGCTGGGAACCAGCCCCGCCGCGCTCGCCGCGCGCGCTGCGGCGGGGTCGCCCGCGCTCTATCCCGATCCCGACGCCAAGGCTTTACGCGTCGCGCTCGGCGCGCTCCATGGGATCGATCCGGCGCGGATCGTGTGCGGGACAGGGTCGGGCGAATTGCTGCATGGCGCAGTGCAAGCGTTCGCCGGGGCCGGGGACGAGGTGCTGTTTTCTCGCTATTCGTTTTCGCTCTACCCGCTGTTGGCGCACAAGGTGGCGGCAACGCCGGTGATGGCCGACGATGCGGACTACGCCACCTCCGTCGATGCGCTGCTCGACAAGCTGTCTCCGCGCACCCGGGTGGTGCTGCTCGACAACCCGAACAACCCGGTCGGCAGCTGGCTGCCCGCGTCCCAAATCGCCCGGCTCCACGCCGCCCTGCCGCGCGACGTGCTGCTCGTCGTGGATCAGGCTTATGCCGAGTTTCTGGGCGCAGACGAAGACGACGGCGGAATGGCGCTCGCCGCATGCCAAGACAACGTCCTCGTCAGCCGGACCTTCTCGAAAGCGTATGGCCTGGCGGGTGAGCGGATCGGCTGGGTGACCGGCGCGCCTGCGTTGATCGATGCGGTCAACCGCCTGCGCGGGGCGTTCAACGTCAGCATCAGCGGCCAGGCCGCAGCGCTCGCCGGGGTGGCCGACCAGGCTTGGCTTGCAACATCGTGCGCAGCGAATGCGCAGGCGCGAGACGGGTTCGTGGCGGCGCTGACAAGGCTGGGAAACCACGGCGTGCGTCCGTTGCCGAGTTGGGCCAACTTCGTGCTGGTGGAATTCTCGGGAGCCTTGACCGGGCAAGCCGCTTACGAGGGGCTGGCCGAGCGCGGCTACATTGCCCGCTGGCTGCCGGGCCAGGGCCTGCCGCACTGCTTGCGGATCACCATCGGGACCGAGGGCCAGATGAGCGAAGTCGCCGCGATCCTGCGCGAATTGGCCGAGGCGGCGAAATGAGCGAAGCACCGTTCGACCACATCGCGCTGATCGGGCTGGGGCTGCTCGGCAGTTCGCTCGCCCACGCGATCCGCGCACACCTGCCCGAGGCGCGCGTCACCGGCTACGACGCCTCGCCCGAGGTTCGCGCCCGCGCCGCCGAGCTTGGCCTTGCCGAAATCTTCGATGATCCCGCCGAAGCGGTGAGAGGGGCCGGGCTGGTGATTCTTTGCGTTCCGGTCGGGGCGATGGCCGAGGCCGCCGCGGCAATCGCGCCGGGGCTGTCGCCCGACGCGACCATCAGCGATGTCGGATCGTCGAAGCAGAGCGTAGCCAGGGCGCTGGCGGCGGCGCTGCCCGGCCACACGGTCATCCCCGCACACCCCGTTGCGGGCACCGAGCGCAGCGGCCCGGATGCAGGGTTCGCCAGCCTGTTTCATAATCGCTGGTGCATTCTTACGCCGCCCGTCGACGTCGATCCGGCAGTTGTCGTACGGTTGTCGACGTTCTGGACGGCACTTGGCGCCAACGTCGAGACGATGGACCCCGCGCACCACGATTTGGTGCTGGCGATCACCAGCCACCTGCCGCACCTGATCGCCTACACCATCGTCGGCACCGCGTCTGATCTCGAGGCGGTGACCCGTAGCGAAGTGATCAAGTATTCGGCGGGCGGTTTCCGCGATTTCACCCGCATCGCCGCGTCGGACCCGACGATGTGGCGCGACGTGTTCCTGACCAACAAGGACGCGGTGCTGGAAATGCTCCAGCGCTTCACCGAAGACCTCACCGCGCTCCAGCGGGCGATCCGCTGGGACGATGGCGACGCGCTGTTCGAACTGTTCAGCAAAACCCGCGCGATCCGCCGCTCGATCATCGCCGAAGGTCAGGACGATGCGCGCCCCGATTTCGGGCGCGCGGATCACGGTGTATAAAGGATAGGTTGGTGCGGGTGCTTCGACAAGCTCAGCATGAGCGGGTGTGGGGCATAAACTAAGCCAAAAAATCCGCTCAGCCTGAGCCTGTCGAAGGCCCCGCGTATTCGCGCGCCTCGCGGTTGAACCCGGTAATCGCCTCACCCACCCGCGCCTCGATCTCGTCGCGCTTCAGCCCTGGAGGAATCGGCTCGCAAAAGCGGTAGACCACCGTCCCCGGCCGCTTGGCCCAGCGATGGTACAGCGGCCCGCTGTTCACCGCGACCGGCACCACGGGAAACCCCAGCAGCTTGTAAAGCGCGGCAAAGCCTGACTGAAGCTCGCCCGCTTGCCCGAATGGGGTTCGGGTGCCTTCGGGGAAGATCGCCAGCGGGCGCCCTTGCGCAGTGCGTTCCCTGGCTTCGATGACCATCGCCCGCAGCGCCTTGGCACCATCGGCGCGGCGCACCGTGATCAGCCCCCAGCGCTTGGCCGCCATCCCCCACAGCGGGATATTCATCAGCTCTTCCTTGGCCACGATCACCGGATCGTCGAGCAGGCAGGGCAGGTCGATCGCCTCGAAAAAGCTTTCGTGGCGCAGCGCGATGATCACCGGGCCGGTGGGGATAGTCCCTTCCACCCGCACCCGAATGCCCAGCAGCCAACGCGCGCAAAAACGGTGCCAGTCGGACCAACCGACGATAATTCGCACAAACGTCGGCTGGGCAATCGGCATCATCACAGCCGCGCCGATCACATAAGGGATGCTGCCGACGTAGAACACGAAGTAGAAAATCAGGCTGCGAACCACATCGAGCGGGCGGGCAGAGTCTACAGCCACTTCAGAACCCGACGACATGCGCAATCCTGCGGGCGATCAGCTTGTGGTATTCGACGAACAGGATGCGCAAGCTGGGTTTGGTCCGCACCGCATCGCGTGCGATTTCGACGTCCGGCGCGGCCTTGCCGAGTTCCCACGCGGCGCGGCGCATGTGCCAGTCGCTGGTAATCAGGCGCACAGAATGGACTTTGTTGGCGGAAATCCACGCGGCCGCCTCGCGCGCGTTGGTGCGGGTATCGACCGATATCTGGTCGAGCGTGATGCAGCACGCCATCGTCGGGCCGGTCACTTCATATTCCGCGGCGAACTCGCGCGGGCGGACTTCGCTGTCGACGCCTGCGACCAGGACCCGCTTGACCCAGCCGCGAGCCAGCACTTCCAGCGACCGCTGGATGCGCCCGTCCCCGCCGGTGAGAACGACCGCCACATCGCTGCGTCCCGTGCCGATCGGTTGCGGCGGAATCGCGGCGAACCAGACGAACCCGAGCGCCCACGCGATCACGACGAACGAGGCAAACCGGCGAATCATCGTCGTGGCCCTACAGCATCCGTCGCAGCGCACGCAGCACCGCCGCGCGCGCCGTCACCGTCGCCAGCGTCACTCCCGCGAGCGGAACCAGTGCGAGCAGCAGCCAGTCGGCCCAGCCCAGCCCCGCACCGCCCGCCAGCCCCGATCCCAGCGCATCGAACCGGCGGGCGAGCGCGACAATCACCGCCACCGCCAACGCCAGCCCCAGCGCGCCCCCGGCGCCTGCGTCGATTGCAATACTGCGCTGGAAAACGCGCGCGATCTGGGCATCGGTTCCGCCGAGCATGTGGACGATCTCGATCGTGCCACGGTGGCTGTCGAGCGCAGTCCGCGCGGCCAGCAACACTGCGGCAATCGTGGTCAGCGCGAGCAGCACGATCAACGCCGCCGCCAGCCACCGCAACGCGCCAATCGCGGCGAAGACCGGCTCGAGCCAGCCCGCCTGGGCATCGACCCGCGCGTCGGGCGCCACTTTGGCCAGGCGTGCACGAACCCGGTCGAGCGCCGCGCCATCCGCCGCACCCGCCAGCCGCACGTCGATCAGCGCGGGCACCGGCAGCGCGTCGGCCACCGATTCGTCGTTGGCGCTGGCCACCCGCGTGCCCAGCCAGGGTTCGAGCAGTGCATCGACCTCGGCGGCGGGAACGAGGCGAACCTGGGTCACGCCGGGGGTCTCGCGCAGCGCCGCCAGCGCATCGTTGGCCTGCCGCGCGCGCGCGCCGGGGGCGGCGTTGACCACCTGCACGGTGATCCCGCCCGAAAGATCGGCGCTGGCCTGGCTCGCCAGATTGCCCAGCGCCAGGCCGGCCGCGGCGGCGATCGCGGTCAGCAGGACCATGATCGCGATAACCCACGGCATCGGCCCCGACAGCCGCGTCTGCGGCACCAGCTGGGTTTCCGCACTTCCCGAGATCGCGGCCCCCGCAGCCCGCAGGCGGGCGACCAGCGCGCGCGGAATTGCGGGCGGCGCGCTCATCGCGCGGGTACCGGTACGGCGCGACGCGGGGGATAGCGCAAGGCCCCGGTGGGATCGGACAGCCGCCCGCGATCGAGCCGCATGATCAGCGATTCGGGAACCTTGCGCAGCAGATGGACGTCGTGGGTGGCGACGACCACCGTGGTTCCCAGCCGGTTGAGCGCCTCGAACAGGCGCAGCAGTTTGACCGCCATGTCGGGATCGACGTTGCCGGTGGGTTCGTCGGCGACGAGCATGTCGGGCCGACCGATGACCGCGCGGGCGATCGCCACGCGCTGCTGCTCGCCACCCGAAAGCGTCGCCGGGCGGGCGTGGCTGCGATCACCCAGCCCGACCCATTCGAGCATGTCGGCGACAGGCTTGCGCAAGTCGTCCTCTTCCACCCCCGCGACGCGCAGCGGCAGCGCGACGTTGTCGAACGCGGACAGGTGCGGGATCAGGCGGAAGTCCTGGAACACGACGCCGAGGCGGCGG
>JANMPV010000445.1:0-5385 GCA_031370045.1 Novosphingobium sp.
GGAGCAATCGGGCCACTGGGGCAAGTATCGCGAGAACATGTTCGTGATCCCCGACGAGGTGCCCAACGCCGAGGATGACGGCGCACTGGTTTCGGGCAAGGGCGACTGGATGGCGCTCAAGCCGATGAACTGCCCGGCGCATGTCCTGATCTTCCGTCAAGGTATCAAGAGCTACCGCGATCTTCCTCTGCGGTTGTATGAGAATGGCTGCTGCCATCGCAACGAACCCCACGGCGCATTGCATGGCCTGATGCGGGTCCGCCAGTTCACCCAGGACGACGCGCACATCTTCTGCCGCGAGGACCAGATCGTCGCCGAAGTGCAGGATTTCTGCGCGCTCGCCGACCGCATCTATCGCGATTTCGGCTTCACCTATTCGATCAAGCTGGCGCTTCGGCCCGATCAGCGGTTCGGCTCGGACGCCGACTGGGACAAGGCCGAGAACGAACTGCGCGATGCAGTCGTCCGCGCGGGGCTCGCGACCGAGCAGTATGGCTGGGCGGAACTGCCGGGCGAGGGTGCGTTTTACGCCCCCAAGCTCGAATGGCACCTGACCGATGCGATCGGGCGGACCTGGCAGGTCGGCACGATCCAGTCAGACCGAGTGCTGCCCGATCGGCTCGACGCGAGCTATATCGGCGAGGACGGCGAGAAGCACCGCCCGGTCATGCTCCACCGCGCAATCTTCGGCAGCTACGAACGCTTCATCGGCATCCTGATCGAGCATTACGCGGGCAAGCTGCCGCTGTGGCTCGCGCCGGTGCAGGCGGTGGTGGCGACGATCGTGTCGGACGCGGATAGCTATGCCAGCGAAGTTGAAGCGCACTTGAGGTCTGCGGGAATCCGTGTCGAATCAGATCTGCGCAACGAGAAGATCAACTACAAGGTGAGGGAGCACTCGCTCCAGAAGGTTCCCCACCTGCTGGTCGTCGGCAAACGCGAAGCCGAGGAACGCACCGTCGCGATCCGCACCCTGGGCGAGGAACGCCAGCGCTTCATGCCGCTGAACGAGGCGATCGAGTGGCTCAAGGGTGAGGCGTTGGCGCCGGATTTGCGCGGGTGAGTGGGGCAGGTGTTGGCGGATGTGCTTCGACAGGCTCAGCATG
Source organism: Novosphingobium sp. (assembly GCA_031370045.1). Classification (GTDB taxonomy): domain Bacteria; phylum Pseudomonadota; class Alphaproteobacteria; order Sphingomonadales; family Sphingomonadaceae; genus Novosphingobium. Next base: position 1,107 of record JANMPV010000445.1, read on the forward strand.
AGCGAGTCTCGGTGAAAGACCCATTTCCCAACACCCGCTCATGCTGAGCTTGTCGAAGCACATGCGATGAGCTTCGTCGAGCTGTCCCCCACAGCACTCGCATTCGCAGCGTCCGCCGCGTTCGTCGCCGCGTTCATCCGTGGCCTCGCGGGCTTCGGGATGGCGATCCTGCTGGTGCCGCTGTTGGGGCTGATGGTCCTGCCGGTCGAGGCGGTGATCGTGTCGAACCTGCTGGGGTTGCTGATCGGGCTCAGCGGGTTGCGCACGACCTGGGCGGCGGCCGCCCACCGCAGCGCGCTGACCATCGGCGGGCTGGCGATGATCGCGACGCCATTCGGCCTTGCCCTGCTCCATGCGACTGACCCCGAATGGGCGAGGGTGCTGATCGCGCTCGTCGCGGTGATGGCCTTTGTCCTGGTCCTGCTGCCCCCGCGCCGCGACGGCCACCGCCCGCACCCCGCTGAAATTGGCGCGACGGGCCTGGCCGCAGGTGTGCTGACCGGCTTCGCGGGGATGCCAGGGCCGCCGGTGGTGCCGTTTTATCTGCGCCAGGCGATCCCGGCGGCCAGGGCGCGCGCGTCGATGCTGATGGTGTTCCTCGCCACCTCGTTGGCGAGCAGCGTCGCGGGGCTGGCGATGGGCATGGCAGGGCCGCGCCATGCGGTGCTGGCGCTGGTGCTGTTTGGGCCGATCTGGATCGGCAACCGATTGGGCGGCTATGCTTTCGGGCGGATATCGGATCGGGTGTGGCGCTGGCTGGTCGCGCTGTTGCTGGCCGCTTCGGGGATCGCCGCGCTGGTCCGGCTGGCTCAGTAGATCCCCAGCTTATCCGCGAAAACTACGCGCCCGCCCGAAAGCTGGGTCAGGGCGAAATTGAAATCGTCCGGAGCCATCGCCAGGCAGCCGTCGCTGCGCCCCAGCTTGCCCCATTTGGTCAGCATGTCGGGCGCTGCGTACCACGCCTGGTGCATCACGATCGCGCGCGGCAAGGCGTTCGAGTTGTCGGGATCGAGTCCACCCATGCGGATCGAGACGCCGTATTTTCCGACATACCATTCGTAGCTGATGTAGGCCCCGCGGCTGGTGGCGAGGCTGCCCGGTTCGTTAGAGAAGGTGTGGAGGAACCCGTCGTGCTCGGGGTCCGAGCCCTTGCCGTGGGCAACCAGATGCGAACGCACCGTCCCGGCTTCGAGATTGGCGAAGTGCAGCCGCGGCAACGACGAGGGCAGCCCGAAATCGGCGACCCCGGCGATATCGCGGCGCCACAAGATACTGCCCGCGCGCTCGACCTCGCGCCGCGCCACGTCGAGGATGCGGCGGTGTTGTTCGGGGATGGTGTAAGGCTGGGCGAAGGCGCGCGCAGGAAATGCCAGCGCCGCAGCGCCAACGGCAGCGCGCTTGAGCGCGGTTCTACGGTCTACCCCGTGTTCCATTGCCGTCCCGTATACTACGGCTTGCTTATCCCCCGGGTGAACGGGCGCACAACCTTCAAGCGGCGGAAACCGCCGAAATTACGCCGAGTTGCGCAAGGCTGTCGGCATCGAGCCGCATCGTGGTCCAGTCGGTCAGCGGGCGGGCGCCGAGCGAGCGGTAGAAATTGATCGCCATCATGTTCCAGTCGAGCACCGACCATTCCATCCGCGCGCAGCCGCGCTCGACCGCGATCCGCGCCACTTCGCCCAACAGCATCCGCCCCAGCCCCGAACGCCGCGCCGGGGGGAGCACGAACAGGTCCTCCAGCCAGACTCCCGGATGGCCCTCGAAGGTAGAGAAATTGTGGAAGAACAACGCGAAGCCGGATGGCTTTCCGTCAAGTTCGCCGATCAGCACCTCGGCCATCGGGCGCGGGCCGAACAAGTGGCGTTCGAGCACCGCCTCGTCCATCCGTACCGCGTGGCTCAGCCCCTCGTACTCGGCGAGGCCACGGATCAGCGTGGCGATCAGCGGCATGTCGGCAACGGTGGCTTCGCGGGTGGCAATGGTCATGGTCAGCGGATCATCCTGATGTCTATGCCTATGTCGAGTCTTCGCCAGTCCTGATCCGATGAAAGGACCGGGGCGCTATTGGCAAGGGCGAAAGCAAGACAAGCGCGATCGGCAAAGGAGGCACCCATGAAGGATGTGATTTCACGCAACTCTGCGGTGAGGCGAGCCAACCGGCGATCGAATGGAGCGACCTTGATCTTCAACAAATCCACAGCCTCCTCGGCACGTTCGGGATTTCCATCGATACTTAGAACCCGTTGAACCACTTCGGAAAAGTTGACTGATAGGATGCGGCTGTCGCGAGCCTGCGGGGCCACAATTTCCGCCCCCGGCTCGTCGAAGATCAATGCAAGCAATGCCGAGGCATCGAGTATGATGCTCATTCGCGAGCAGCGTCGGCGCGCCGTTCAGCGATGAGTTCATCGACCATCGAACGCTTTTGATCAGCGAGCATTGCCTTGAAGGTAGACTGCACGTCGCGCACGACCTGTGCGTAGGACTTGATAACCAGTCCATCGCCCTCGCGCTCAAGGACCAGTGTATCGCCCTCGTTAAACCCGAACTCACGGCGCAGTTCGGCGGGGATAACGATTTTGCCACCCTTGATCAGCTTGGCCGAATAAGAAGCGCGGCTGATCGATTTGTCATGATAGGTCATGAGATACCTCTTGGGTCTCATGCCCTATGGCAAGACCCAAAATTGTTCAACCATTCTTATCTCCGAATCACCATCCGATCGCCTTCCAGGCTCACCTGCCCCAGCTTCGCCAGCACCGTTTGGCCGAGCAGGTTGACCGGCAGCCCATCGAGAACCACTGCGTCGATATCGTGGAACTCGGCGCCGGCCACTTCCAGCCGGGCAAGGTGGATGATGGCGCCGTTGCCTGTGCCCGATGCGGTCTGCATCATCGGCACGAAGTCCGCCGGATCGACCGGATGGCCCAGCCGCCCGGCCTCATCGACGGTCAGCGCGACGATGTCTGCGCCGGTATCGACGAGAAACTGGGTGTCCTGGCCATCGACTTGCGCGGTCAGGTGGAACTGCCCGCTGCCGTCGCGCTGGAGCACCATCGCATCGTCGAACCCGCCGCTACGCGGCACCGGTGGCGCTGCGCCCGGTCCGACCATAGCGACTGCGGTGCCCGCAACGCGCGGCTTGGCGGGGGCGTCGTCATGCGGCGAGAACGCGATCCACACGAACCCGCCGATTGCGGCCACAAAGATCAGCTTCTGCTGCATCGCCGACGAGCGTAGCGCGAAAGGGATTACCGGATCGGTAACGGCTCGGCTGACGGGGCGGTATCGATCTCGGCTTCACCACCGCGATAGCCCGCGCCCAGCGCCGCGCCGGTCCAGCAGGCGATCAGGCCGACGACCACCGCATCCCACACCATCAGCGCCCACACTGCCGCATGCGGCGCTCCCATGGCCCACCTGTGATTCCATTGGTGAAGCTGCGAGGCGGGCCAGAACGCGATTGCCGCCAGCAGCACCATCAGCAACAGGCGACCCCACCCGCCAGTGTAGGTGCGGCGCAGAGTCATCGCCCGGTCCCCCAACAGTGGCCCGATCAGCCACACCAGCATGGGAAAGGTCGCGATCGTCACGATCACATCAAACACAAGTTTGGCGGCGACGGACAAGCGGCTGCCGATCCCGAACAGAGCAATCGTCAGCGCCGTGTTGCCCGCCAGCGCAATCACGAACGGCTTCCACGCCACTGTCCGCAAGTCCCACCAGCGTTCGCGCGCACCGCCCCAGTATCGGGCTGAAGCGAAGATCGCGAGCATTAGCCCGGCGACTTTGGCATAGCCGAACGCCCAGCGTGTGGGGTCCATCGCCAGCGCATTGAACGCATCCTTGCTCGCGAACATCCCCAGCTTGATCTCGACCACGTGCTGGGTAAACTCAGGGATGATCGCGATCAGTGGGATCAGCGGCGCGAGCACGAACAGCCGCGTCCCGCCGATGAAGGTCGTCTTCAGCCCCGCACCAAGCGAACCGAACCAGCGCCTCACTCCGCCGCCTCGGCCACCATCCCGGCGTCGCTCATCCCCGCTTCGATCTCCGCCGCCTAGGCCTCGACCAGGCTGACGATGTGGTCGAGCATGTCCGCGCTCGCCACGTGGTGGTCGGTCACGCCCGAAAGGTAGACCATGTGCTTGCCATTGCCGCCGCCGGTGATCCCGATGTCGGTCTCGCGCGCCTCGCCCGGGCCGTTGACCACGCAACCCAGCACCGACAGCGAGAGCGGGGTCTTGATGTGGCTGAGGCGGCTTTCGAGCGCCTGCAC
>JANMPV010000472.1:0-2351 GCA_031370045.1 Novosphingobium sp.
CGGGATCGAAATGGTGACCGATCGTCAGGGCTTCATCCACGTTTCCGGCCATCCCGGACGCCCTGAACTGCAGGCGCTGTACGGCTGGCTCCAGCCCGAGATCCTCGTCCCCGTCCACGGCGAGATGCGCCACATGCGCGAACAGGCGCGGCTGGGCCGGGCCGAGGGGATTCCCCACGCGGTGCTTCAGGGCAACGGCGATCTGGTGCGGCTCGCGCCGGGCAAGCCGGGGCGGATCCAGTCGTACATCTGCGCCAGCTCGGGGCGTCCCGGATGGCCCGACACGTGAATGTGGAGCTGGCGATCGGTAACGGTGATCGCGCCAAGATCACTCAACGCATTCATGATCCGCCCGATGGCGATCTCGTTGCCAGGAATCTGGCGGCTGGAGAACAGCACGACATCGCCTTCGACCAGTTTGATCGGGTGCTGCTCGGACGCGACGCGGGCCAGCGCCGCACGCGGTTCGCCCTGGCCTCCCGTTGCCAGAATCAGCACTTCGCCGCGCGGCAGGCGCATCGCTGCATCGAAATCGACACGTTCGGGCAAGTCGAGCAGATAGCCGGTCGACTGCGCCGCGCGGATGATCCGGTCGAGTGAGCGACCCGCCACGCACAGCCGCCGCCCAGTGGCGGTAGCGACCTCGCCCAGCGTCTGGAGCCGCGCGACGTTGGAGGCGAACGTGGTCACCATCACCCGCCGTCCATCGAACTTACCGACCATTTCAAGCAGCCCGGTACGCACCGCGCTTTCCGATCCCGACGGCTCTGGGTTGAATACGTTGGTCGAATCGCAGACCAGCGCCAGCACCCCCTCGTCGCCGATCGCGGTAAGTTCCTCGGCGGTCGCGGGCAGCCCGATCAGCGGATCCTCATCGAGCTTCCAGTCGCCGGTGTGGAACACCCGGCCAAACGGCGTGTCGATGATCAGCGCATTGCCCTCGGCGATCGAGTGCGCGAGCGGGACATATTCGATGTCGAACGGGCCGAGGCTGAGGCTGCCTTCGTTCTCGATCTCGATCAGCTTGACGGTGTCGAGCAGACCGGCCTCGGCGAGCTTGTCGCGCACCAGATAGGCGGTGAACGGGGTGGCATAGAGCGGCACACCGAGCTCGGCGGCGAAATAGGGCACCGCGCCGATGTGGTCTTCGTGGGCATGGGTGAGGACGATGCCGAGCAAGTCCTTGGCGCGCTCCTCGATGAATTCGAGATCGGCGAAAACCAGGTCGACGCCGGGGTAATAGGGATCGGCGAAGGTCATCCCCAGGTCGACCATCAGCCATTTGCCGTCGCAGCCATACAGGTTGACGTTCATCCCGATCTCGCCCGAGCCACCAAGCGCGAGGAACAGCAATTCGTTACCGGGGGTCATGGTTCTTCCGATTCAACATTTCATGATCCCCGCTCATGTCGAGCCCTTCGACTGCCCGCAAGACGGGCGCTCAGGGTAAACTTCCGCCGAGGCGGAAGTCGAGACACGTTGCGCAGGTGTCTCGACTTCGCTCGACATGAGCGGGGTGGGATAGTTTGCCTAGCCCGCGCGCGCACGCTCCGCGAGGATGGCAAGGCCGGTGAGGGTGAGGTCGGGGTCGACGTGGTCGAAGATCTGGGTCTGCTGGTCGAACAGCACCGCCAGCCCGCCCGTGGCGATGACCTTGCACGGGCGCCCGATCTCGGCGCGCATCCGGGCGACCAGGCCCTCGATCATCGCAACATAGCCCCAGAACACGCCGATCTGCATCTGGTCTTCGGTGTTGCGCCCCAGCACCGAATTGGTCCGCGGTTTCTCGATCGCGATCCGCGGCAGTTTCGCCGCTGCGGAAACCAGCGCCTCGAGGCTGAGGTTGATCCCCGGGGCGATGATCCCGCCCTTGTAGGTGCCCACGGAGTCGATTGCATCGAAAGTCGTCGCGGTGCCGAAATCGACGATGATCAGGTCGCCCTCGTGCGCCTCGTGCGCGGCGATGATATTTACCGCACGGTCGGCGCCCAGCGAACGCGGCTCATCGACATCGGCCTGAAAACCCCAGCCCTTGGGACCCTGTCCGGCGATGATCGGATGGAGCCCGAAGTACTTCTGCGCAAGCACATCGAGGTTGTGGAGCGCGCGCGGAACGACGCTGGAGACGATAATCTGATCGATCTCCGTGCGCTTGATATTCTCGATCGCCATCAACTGGATCAACCACACCGCATACTGATCGGCAGTCCGGCGTGCGTCTGTCGCGATCCGCCAGCGGGCGCGGATTTCCCGGCCTTCACAGACCGCAAACACCGCGTTGGTATTGCCTACATCAAGCGCGAGAAGCATTGTTACCTACCAATTCCACATCGCCGGCGTGGATAGGCCGG
>JANMPV010000475.1:0-13144 GCA_031370045.1 Novosphingobium sp.
GCGCTTGCCGCCGGGGCACCCCACGTTAAGGAAGGTGGTCCGGCTCAGCGTCCGATTGGGGGACACGACAAGACCATGAAGGCCACGATCGAACGCGCGACCCTGCTGCGGTGCCTGTCGCACGTCCAGTCCGTCGTTGAACGACGAAACACCATTCCGATCCTCTCGAACGTGCTGATCGAGGCTTCGGCCGACGGCTCGGTCAAGCTGATGGCCACCGATCTCGACCTTCAGGTGGTCGAATCGATGCCCGCGGTCACGGTCGACAGCGCCGGTGCGATCACGGTATCGGCGCACCTGCTGTTCGATATCGCGCGCAAGTTGCAGGATGGTAGCCAGGTCAGCTTCGAGACGGCCGACAACCGGATGACGGTCAAAGCGGGGCGTAGCCGGTTTCAGCTGCCGACGCTGCCGCGCGACGACTTTCCGGTGATCGTCGAGGGCGACCTGCCGACCAGCTTCGAGATTCCCGCAGCCACGCTCGCGCAGTTGATCGACCGAACCCGCTTCGCGATCTCGACCGAGGAGACACGCTATTATCTCAACGGCATCTTCCTCCACGTCACCGACGAGGAATTGAAGGCTGCGGCCACCGACGGCCACCGTTTGGCGCGCTATACCGTCGCCCGGCCCGAAGGCGCGGCGGGGATGCCCGATGTGATCGTGCCTCGCAAATGCGTGGCTGAACTGCGCAAGCTGATCGAAGAATCGCTCGACACCAACGTCGAGATCGATCTCTCGGCCAGCAAAATCCGCTTTACCCTGGGTGGCGAAAATGGCGTGGTGCTGACCAGCAAGCTGATCGACGGCACGTTCCCCGATTATACGCGGGTGATCCCGACCGGGAACGACAAGCTGCTCAAGCTCGATCCGCGCAGCTTCTTCGAAGGGGTCGATCGCGTCGCCACGATCGCCACCGAAAAGACCCGCGCGGTCAAGATGACCCTTGAGAACGACAAGGTCACCCTGTCGGTCACCAGCCCCGACAATGGTACCGCCGCCGAAGAAATCGCCGCCGACTATAGTTCGGCCGCAATCGAGATCGGCTTCAATGCCAACTACCTCAAGGACATCCTCGCCCAGATCGAAGGCGACACGGTGGAACTGCATCTGGCCGATGCCGGGGCGCCGACGCTGATCAGGCAGAATGAAAAGAGCCCGGCGCTGTACGTGCTGATGCCGATGCGGGTGTGATCGGGTTTACCGCCCGATCAAGGTGTGTTTGAAAGGGCGTGCGGGCCACCGTGCGCCCTTTTGTCGTAGGTAAAGAGACCATCCAATGAGCCAGACCGTCCAGGTGAACCGCAACGATATCGCGCAGTCTCGGATCGTCGATGCGCCGCTATCCTTGCTTGGCGAAGGCGAAGTGCGGCTGCGGGTCGAAAGCTTTTCGGTTACCGCCAACAACGTGACCTATGCTGTGGTCGGCGATGCCTTTGGCTATTGGAATTTCTTCCCGGGCGAGGGCAGTTGGGGCATCGTACCGATGTGGGGACACGCCGTGGTCGAGGCGTCAAACTATCCTGCGGTCGCGGTGGGTGAGCGGGTTTACGGCTATCTGCCGATGGCGACCCATCTCGATGTGCTGCCGGTCGGCGTGACCCCTGCGGGCTTCAGCGACAGCACGGCGCATCGCCAGCCGATGAGCCCGATTTACAATCAGTACAGTCGTCTGGCCGCAGATCCAGAGCACGATCCCGCGGGCGAGGCGGAGCGGATGATCTTCGGACCGCTGTTCAAAACCGGCTTTCTAATCGAGAGCATGTTCCGCCGCGAGGGCTGGTTCGGAGCTGCTCGGGTGGTGATGACCTCGGCCTCGTCCAAGACCGCAATGGCGCTCGCCAGCGTTGCGCGCGAAAAATCGCCCGACATCCGCAGGATTGGGCTGACCAGCGCGAGCAATGTCGCGTTCGTCCGGGCGGGCGGGTTCTATGACGAAGTGCTCGCGTATGACAAGGTCGCCACGTTGGAGCATGAGCCCAGCGTCTCGGTTGATTTCGCCGGCAGTGCCGCGGTGCTTCATGCCCTCCACACTGCCTTGGGCGAGAGCCTGCGCTATTCGTGCACGGTGGGCGCGACCCACGTTGGGGCAGGCTTTGGGCGCGATAACGGACCGATTCCCGGACCGACTCCGACCCTTTTCTTCGCGCCCGACCACGCGGTGGCGGCGATCAAGGAACTGGGCCCTAAAGCGTTCGGCGAGAGCGTGGCGGCCAGCTGGAAGAGCTTCCTCGGCGAAGCCACGGGCGCCGTCGCGATCGACGAGCGAGATGGTTTGGTCGCAGCGAAGGAGGCGTTCGCAGCGACCTTGGCGGGCACCGCCGATCCCGCTGTGGGCATCATCATCCGTCCCTAGACGCTCACTTTATTACCGGACAAACTGTTGCGGCTTGAGGGCGCGCCAATCGGGGGCGATAGCGAGCCTCGAAATGGCGGCTCAGCCACGCCCGCGCCGGTCGATCGAACGCTCGATCTAGCCATAGCGCCACAGCCACTATCGCAATCGTGAAGGCGGCGGCGACCCACCATGGCCCATCGGCGAACCGTACCAGCGGGGCCTGGATGCAGTATAGCGGATACGAGAGGTCACCCAGCGCGCGGAAGCTGCGCGATGCCGGGATGCTCCAGCTTGCACCCAGCCAGACCAGCGCTGGCATGACCGCGAAGATGGCGAACAGATCCCACCACGCCCGATGATCCGGGGCAAGCCACATGGTTGCCAGCAAGACAGGAGGAAGCAGCCAGGCCAGCGCGCTGGTCCGCGACCCCCTGCCCAACCGCGCCCGCGCCCGGCAGATCGCAACCCCGATCGAAAACGAGAACACCGTTCGGACCAGGCCGATGCCTGCGTCGGCCCAGAACGCCCCGAGGTCGGCATGGCCGTGGCCGATCACCGCTTGCGCCAGAACCGCCCCGCTACCCGCGATGATAAGCGCGAGTCCGCGGCGACCGACCCGCAGGGCAAGCGCGGCAAAGACGAGGTTGACCACGATTTCGAAGAACATTGACCACATCGGGCCGTTGCTGGGGAACAGCGCGTAAGCCGAGCGGAACTCCGGGAACGGATAAAGCGCGAGGATCGATCCGCCGCTGATGGCCAAGCCCAGGGCAGTTCCCAAGAAGTACATCGGATAGACGCGAATGAGCCGCAGCACCGCGAATTCCGCAAGCGTCAGCCCGTCACGCAACCTCTGCTCGTAGGCTGCGCAAATGACGAAACCCGAAAGGGCAAAGAAGAAATCGACCGCCAGATACCCGCCGGACATCGGCACCACCGAAGATCCGTGGAGATGATAGAACAGCACCGCGATCGCTGCAAAGCCGCGCATGCCATCAAGCGTGGTGAACCGAGCAGAGCCCATCGACGTCATCTAGCCGGGCCGCCCTGAAAGTTCGGTTAAGCGGCCTTGGATTGCGGGCCGATGCTAGATATCCACGACGATCTTGCCGAAGTGCTTGTTCGCCGCTTGATGACGAAACGCATCGGCGAGGTTGGCGAGCGGAAAGTGGTCGCTGATCACAGGCTTGATCCCGGTCGCCTCGATCCCTGCGATCATCGCCAGTTGCTGGGCGCGGCTGCCCACGGTCAGCCCCTGGACACGCAGGTTCTTGGCCATCAGCACCACCGTCGAAACAGGCCCGGCGTAGCCCGCAAGCACCCCGATCAGCGCGACGTGGCCGCCGACTTTGGCAGCGACCATCGACTGGTCGAGCGTTCCGGCGCCACCGATCTCGACCACAGTGTCCACGCCCGCACCGCCGGTCAGCTCAAGCGCCCTAGCGCCCCAGGCTAACGTTTCCTTGTAGTTGATCAGGTCGTCCGCGCCGAGATCGCTCAGCTTCTCGAGCTTTTCGACCGACGAACTCGTCGCGATCACCCGCGCACCCGCAGCCTTTGCCATTTGCAGCGCGAAGATCGAAACCCCGCCGGAACCCTGGACCAGCACGGTCGAGCCGGGCTTGACCGACCCATCGACAAACAGCGCGCGCCATGCGGTTAGCCCTGCACAAGTCAGCGTGGCGGCCTCGGCGGCCGAATAGCCCGCCGGCGCGCGGGTGAACCAGCTTTCCGGGGCGACGATCGCTTCGCGGGCATAGCCGTCCATCCCGTCGCCGGGCACGCGGCGGAAAGCGGTTGCCGGGGTCGCCCCATCGACCCATTCGGGAAAGAACAGCGACAGCGCGAGGTCGCCGGGTTTGAACGCGGTCACTCCCGCGCCCACCGCCTCGACCACGCCCGCACCGTCGGACATCGGGATGCGTCCGGGTTCGGTCGGGATCATCCCGCAAACCACCGCAAAGTCGTGATAGTTGAGTGACGAGGCCTGCAATCGCACGCGGACTTCGCCGGGACCCGGCTGGCCGGGATCGTCGAGGGTGGCGCGGGCGAGGGTATCGAGGCTGGCGGGGCTGCCGACTCGGATTGCGGCGATGGTCATTCAGCGGCTTCCAGCATCTCGGCGCGCTGTGGTCCGCGGATCAGGCCGCCGGGAGTGGCGCCGGTCCATTGCCCTTCGCGGAAGGTCACCACACCGCCCTTGATCGTCGCGACATAGCCTTCGGCTTTCTGCAACAGCCGCTTGCCGCCCGCGGGCAAATCGAACGCCAGCCACGGCTTGCCCAGCTTCACCGAATCGAGATCGATGACGTTGAGATCGGCCATGTAACCCGGCGCGATCACCCCGCGATCGTCGAGACCATAGAGCCGCGCGGTATCACGACACTGGCGCTTGATCGCATGCTCCAGCGAAATCCTGCCCTCGGGCCGGTCTTTGGCGCGTTTGCGATCGCGGACCCAGTGCTGGAGCATGAAGGTCGTGCTCGCCGCATCGCAGATCGTGCCGCAGTGCGCCCCCCCGTCGGACAACGAATTGACCGTGTCGTCACTCGCCTGCAGGCCCTCGAGGAAATCCAGGTTTCCGTCGGCGTAGTTGAGCAACGGCAGATAGACGAAGCCCGTTCCGTCTCCCTCGCACATCAGGTCGTACGCGTATTCCTCGGGCGTCACGCCCTTTGCGGCGGCGCGCGCGGCAATGCTGGCCTCGGCCTGCGGCTCGTAATCGAAATCGGGGTCCATTTCGTACTGCATGCCCCAGCCCGCGCTGATCGCCATCGCGACGCCCATGATCTCGGGCGGGACCTGGCTGTAGTCGTTGGCTTCAGAGAGAAGCTGCGTCTTGAATGCGGGGTCGAACAGGCGCGCCTTCTGGTCTTCCCACGACAGGTTGGAGATCGCTTGCCAGCTCGCCCGCATCCGGAAGGGGTGGACGGTGCCGCGCCACGCCATAACGATGCCGTTGCCGCGCAACGCGATCTGCGCGACGATGTTGGCGCCGTTGTCGTTCTCGGCGCGCATCCGCGCGATCTGCTCGTCGAGCGGCTGCTCCTTGGCGATCGACTGGAGCGCGGCGAAAGTCACCGGAAGACCTGTCTCCCGGCTCAGCGCGCCCATCCACTCGAATTCATTCCATTCGCGCATGAGGTCGCTGGCCATCTCGAACACCCCGTGGCCCACCCTGCCCATCGCCCGCCCGATCCGGATCAGTTCCTCGGCGGTGGCGGTGGTGCCCGGAACCAGCTCGCCATCGATCGAACGGTGGAGCACTGTGCGGCTGGTCGAGAAGCCGAGCGCACCTGCGCGCAAGCCGTCCTCGACGATCGCCGACATTTTGTTGATGTCTTCGTCGGTCGGGACTGCACCGGGCCTCTCGCGGTCGCCCAGGACATAGGCCCGCACCGCGCCGTGGGGCACGTGGGTGCCGACATCGATGCTGCGTGGCATTTTTTCCAGCGCGTCGAGATATTCGGGAAAGGTTTCCCAATCCCACTTCATCCCTTCGGCGAGCGCCGTGCCGGGAATGTCCTCGACCCCTTCCATCAGCGAGATCAGCCACTGGTGGCGCTCGGGCGCGGCGGGGGCGAAGCCGACCCCGCAGTTGCCCATCACCACCGTGGTGACGCCGTGCCACGAAGAGGGCGCCATTTCAGCGTCCCAAGTCGCCTGGCCGTCGTAATGGGTATGAATGTCGACAAAGCCCGGTGCGACAATCTTGCCCGCTGCGTCGATTTCCTTGGCACCGCTGCCCTGGACCCGGCCGACTGCAGCGATCAGTCCGTTCTTGACAGCGACATCTCCAGTGAAACGCGGCGCGCCCGATCCATCGACGATGGTGCCATTGCGGATGACGAGATCGTATGCGGACATGAGTCACTCCCAGCTTTGGCGGGGAGAATGTCAGGATGCGGGCGGCAAGTCGAGCGTTTTAATCGCCCGGTTAAACCATTTCATCCCGAGCGCGCTGCGATCATCGCTGCGACATCGACGAACTTTTCGCGCGGGGCGCCTTCGCGCGCGGCCTTGGTCTCGGCCTCCTCGATCCGTTTCCAGTCGCCGAAGGTCACCACGTCAAGTTTTCGTTCTGCGACAAGTCGGTCGAAACCCGCGCAACCCGCTTTGCCTGCGCCCGCGCCGATATCCTCGACGATCTTGTCGATGACCCCGAAACCATCGGGGCGGTTGGTGCCGATCGTGCCCGATGGACCGCGCCGTGCCCAGCCGACGCAGTACAGCCCGGGCAGAATCCGGCCCTCGTCGTTGGCAAAGCGGCCGGCGCGCTCGTCGAACGGCACTCCCTCGATCGGCGAGGTCTGGTAGCCGATGCAACTGACCACCAGACTGGCCGGGATGGTATAAGTCTCGCCCGTGGCAATCGCGAGGCCCGCTTCGACCCTTGTCCGCTCGACCGTCATGCCGGTCACCCGCTCGTCGCCCTGCAACGCGACAGGCGATCCGAAGAAGTCGAACTCCAGTTCGATCGGCAAGTCTGCGCGATGGCTTTCGGGGATCGCCGCGAAGGCGCGCAAGTGGTTGACCGATTTGCGCAAACCGGGCTCGAGCAGCGCATCGTCGCCCACGTCGGGAAGGTCGCCGGGCTCGACCCGCGGACAGGCGCGTGACAAGTGGCCGAGCTCGCCCAGTTCCTTCGGTGTCATCATGATCTGATGCGGACCGCGGCGGCCCAAGAGAACCACTTTGGCGATGTTCGAGCCTTCAAGCGCATTCAGCGCATGTGCAACGATGTCCGATCCGTCGAATTCGGCGCGGGTCTTGGCGAGGATCCGCGCCACGTCGAGCGCGACGTTGCCCATGCCGATGACGACCGCAGTCTGGCCCGACAAATCCGGACTTAGGTCGGCGAACTGGGGGTGGCCATTGTACCAGCCGACGAACGCCGCGCTGCCGAACACATTGCCGAGGTGTTCGCCGGGCAGGCCGAGCGCCCGGTCGTGCGGTGCCCCGGTGGCCAGCACCACGGCATCGTAAAGCGTGCGCAGCTCGTCGATCGTCACATCGCGGCCAACCATCACATTGCCGAGGAAGCGCACGTTGGTGCCTTGCGCGGTCGCCTCATAGCGGCGCGACACCGCCTTGATCGACTGGTGATCGGGCGCAACCCCGGTGCGGATCAGGCCAAACGGGACGGGCAGACTGTCGAAGATGTCGATCCCGACTTCGTCGCCCCAACGTTTTTGCGCGCCTTCGGCGGCGTAATAGCCTGCCGGACCCGATCCGATGATCGCGATGTGCCGCATCGATGCTCCCCGCTTATGTGCCGCGATCTAAGCGGCTGGGCGCGTGTTTGGGAAGGGGCTTCAGGCGCTTTTACCGGCTTCGTGCAAGCCGAGAAATTTGTTCACCTCGCTCAGGAACTGTTCGCTGTGGCTGAACGGGAAGAGATGCCCGCCGCCGGGGATCAGACGCAGCGTGCTGCCCGGGATCAGCGCATGGAGAAAGCTGGAGTTGACCGGGGGCACCACCTGGTCCTCGTCACCCGCCAGGATCAGCGTCGGAACATCGAGCAGGGGCAGCAACGACACGCTGCTCCATCCTGCCAGCGCGGCGAGTTGATAGAGCAATCCAGCGGGCGAGGGCAGGGTCACCGCGTTGAGCGAGACCGGGTCGCCCGTGCCGCCGCCGTTGTAGAGCATCGCCAGATTGCGCTGGAGCGCCTTGCCCATAGTCCACTCGGAAGGGTCGGCCAGACGCGACAACGCCGGCATGTTGCCCGGCGCCATCAGCATCCCCGCGCTGGTTGCCGCGAGCACCAACTGGCCGATCCTGGCGCGATGCTGGAGCGCGAATTGCTGGGCGATCCCGCCGCCCCAGCTGATCCCCAGGACATCGACCCGGGCGATTTCCAACCGGTCGAGAATGGCTGCGGCAGCCAGCGCCATGCTGATCGCGGTGTAGGGCACTACCGGATCGGGCGATTTGCCGATGCCTGGCATGTCGAAACACAGCACCGGCCGCGGCCCCATCGCGCGCGCCAGCGGATCGAGCATTTCCAGGTTCATGCCGATACCGTTAAACACCAGCAACGGCAGCGAGCCCGCGTCGTCCGCCGGAAAATTCCACTGCGCCACCCGCAGGCGACGGCCGTGGACGTGAATGGAGGCGATGAGCGGTGGTGTGGCAGCCATGACCGTGCGCTACCACGATAATGCTGCAATGCAATATGCAGGCGATCTGGGCGCGTCGGGGGTTGGATCAATGTCTCCAGAAATCGCCGTCTTGGCGCACTTCCTGCCAGGCGATTAACCGAATTTCAAATTCGAGCGCCGAAAAGCCGTCCATGAGCGCAACCGGGCCGACACTTGCGACACCAGATCGCCCGGCCCGGAGCACGCCGCGCGCGCGTCCCGGCCCCACGCCCATCGAAGTCATCCCATTGGCTCCGGTGTCAGCCTTTCCACCGGGATGGCGCCGACTCGTCACTGTGCAACTGGCGGCCTTCGTTGCGATAGGGGTGATTGGCGGGAACCGGCCCGGCCCGATTGCTTTGGCGTTGTTCGTCGGATCGATCGGCATCGGCCTGCTTACCAATCGGATTGCCAAATTCGAAGGCACCCAAATCGCCAACATTCCGCGCCGCTTCGCGGTTCTGGTTGCAGGTGTGGTTTTGCCGATGGCATTGTTCGGAGCCAGCCTCGCTCGCTGGTCGATCGGCGAGGGCGGGGTTGCGTGGGCAGCTGCGATCGCCGGGATCTCTCTGGTTCTGCTGGCCGCCTCGATCATCGCCGGCAAGCGCACTGCCACCCTGCTCGCCGTGCAAGCCGGGGTGTGGGCGGGCTTTGCCTGCTTCGCCAGCGGCTGGGCAGGCGTCCTCACGCTGGTGCTAGGGCTGCCGGTTGCAGGCGCGGTGTTCGTGCGCCAAGTCAAGATTGAGCGCATTGCGGCGGATGCTGCCGCAGCTGCCGGACGGGTCCAGACCCGCGCCGAGGAAATCCTCGCCGATTATGAGGAGACTGGGCAGGGCTGGTTCTGGGAGACTGACCGCCGCGGCATGCTGACCTATCTGTCACGCGCGGTCGCCGAAGTCGTGGGATGCGGGGTCGATGACCTCCTCGGGCGCCCGCTGAACCTGCTGTTCGACCAGGCACCGCAAAGCTCGGACGGCGAACGCACACTGAGTTTTGCGTTGTCGGCGCGGTCTTCGTTCACCGAACTGGGAATGCGCGCGGCGTCTTGCGACGGCGAGCAACGTTGGTGGTCGGTCAGCGGCCGACCGCTCTACGACGAATTCAAGAACTTCCAGGGCTTCCGCGGCAGCGGTACCGATCTCACCGAAAGGCGGCGTTCGCAAGAAGATGCCTCGCGGCTGGCACATTATGATTCGCTGACCGGGCTGTCGAACCGGTTCCTGCAATCGCAGACCCTCGAAAAGATCCTCACCGCCCCGCAGATGCAACATCGCAGCTGTACGGTGCTGTTGCTCGATCTCGATCGCTTCAAGCAGGTCAACGATACCCTGGGCCATCCTGCGGGAGACACCTTGCTGAAACAGGTGGCGCAGCGGCTCGAACGGTCGATCGGGGCCACCGGCCGAGTGGGCCGATTGGGGGGCGACGAATTCCAGGTGATCCTGCCCGGCCGGATCGAACGCGACCAGCTCGTCATCGTGGCCGGGCAGGTGATCGAGGCGCTGTCGCAGCCCTATTCGATTGATGGCTCGCGGGTGTCGATCGGGGTATCGGTGGGCATCGCCATCGCCCCCGACGACGGATTGACCTGCGAAGCCCTGATCCGCAACGCCGATCTCGCACTATACGCTGCCAAGGACGCCGGTCGCGGCCGGTTCCAGTTCTATTCCGCCGACCTCCACAGCGATGCCGAAGAGCGCCGCCAGATGGAGCAGGATCTGCGCGACGCCATTTCCGGTGGGGGGCTTGAGCTTTACTACCAGCCGGTGGTCCAGACTTCGACCGAACAGATCACCGGGTTCGAAGCGTTGTTGCGCTGGGACCATCCCGTCAGGGGCATGATCAGCCCTGCCAAGTTTATTCCGCTGGCCGAGGACACCGGGCTTATCGCCCCGATTGGCGAATGGGCCTTGCGCACCGCCTGTCACGATCTGGCGCAATGGCCGGACAACGTCCGCGTGGCGGTGAACGTGTCGCCGCTCCAGTTTGCCAACCCGGCGCTGCCCACGATTGTTACCCAGGCCTTGGCGCAAGCCGGTGTGCAGCCGCACCGGCTCGAGCTGGAAATTACCGAAAGCGTGTTCCTCAACGACGACGACCAGACCGATGCCATGTTCCGCTCGCTCAAGGCGGTCGGGGTGCGGATGGCGCTCGATGATTTCGGCACTGGCTATTCGTCGCTCGGCTACCTCAAGAAGGCGCCGTTCGACAAGATCAAGATCGATCAGAGCTTCGTCCGCGGCGCAACCATCGAGGGCAGCCGCAACGGCGCGATCATCGCTGTGATCGTCAGCCTGGCCGAAGCGTTGGGGATGGAAACCACCGCCGAGGGAGTGGAGACTCTGGACGAACTCGATCTGGTTCGTGCCCTGGGTTGCAGTCACGTCCAAGGCTACATCTACGAACGCCCCCTGACCAAGGCCAACGCGAGCGCGCGCTTGCAGCGGGGTATTCATGCCATTGCCACCGGCCCGCGATCGGCCAGAGCTTCGCGCCAATCGATGCTGCGCAAGGTTCAGGTCGAGCATGGCGATCACTTCTACATGGCCACCATCCGCAATATTTCGAGAACGGGAGCACTCGTCGAAGGCCTGTGGAATGTGCCGAAGGACACGATATTCCGCATCCGGCTGAGCGAACACCAAGCAGCGACGGCCACGGCGCGCTGGTCCCAGGAGGATCGCGTAGGGGTCGAATTTTCTTCTGCGCTCGATCTCGACGAGCGTGGCGCAATCGCCACGATCGGGTTGCAGGTCGCTGGAGCGGATTGGGAAGCGAACGCTCGCAAGGTCGGCTGAGCGAGCGGAGAACTACGTACCGCAGCCAGCTTGGCGGTTTGTTAATCTTGAGGGTCTAAGTATTTGACCCTCGCCAGGGAACGGGTCGCACGGTTCAAATCGTCGAGAGTGTCGGAGCAATGTCCAGCCGTCCATTCGGCCTTTCGCGGCTCAAGCAGGCCATCCCCGGTTCGCGCGAGACGCGAACCGAGCCGCACGCAACGAATGGCGGCGCCTCACTCGCGACATTCCGGGCCTATGAGGACGCGAGGCTGGGTTGGTTTTGGTCGACCGATGCCCAAGGGCGCCTCACTTACGCTTCCAACCATATCGCGCAGCAACTGGGGAAGGAGTCTGGAGACCTGATCGGCCAGCCGTTTGCTGCGGTCTTCGGCCTCGATCCCGACCGCGAGCGCGCCGGCCAACGGACGCTCCCGTTCTTGCTGGGAACACATACCAGCTTCATCGAGCTCACCGCGAGTGCCCAGGGTCATGGCGATGGCCAGTGGTGGGCGATATCCGGGCTGCCCCAGATCGACAGCGCGGGCCAATTCGTCGGCTATCACGGTCATGGCCGGGATATTACCGAAACCCTGCGCAGTCAGCGGGATGCGTCGCAATTGGCGATGTACGATTCGCTCACCGGCCTGGCCAATCGCCACCATATGGCCGGACGCCTCGCGACGACGCTCACCGCATATCAGGTCGCCAAGCGCAGCTGCGCACTGATGATGCTCGACCTCGACCGGTTCAAGCAGGTCAACGACACGCTTGGCCACCAGGCTGGCGACGACCTGCTCAAACAGGTCGCGCAGCGCTTGGGCCGGGTGGTGGACGAGACTGGCGAGATCGGCCGACTGGGCGGCGACGAGTTCCAGATCATCCTGCCGGATGTCGATGATCGCGGCGCGCTGGGCGAACTTGGCCACAAAATCATCACGATGCTGTCGCAGCCCTATTCGATCGATGGGGCGCGGTGCGTGATCGGGGCGTCTTTGGGCATCGCGATTGCGCCTTACGACGGTTTGGATAGCGAAGAAGTGGTCCGCAACGCCGACCTGGCGCTGTATGCGGCCAAGGGCGCGGGACGGGGGCAGTACCGGTTTTATTCGAGCGACCTCCACTCGGTCGCCGAAGAGCGTCGCCAGCTTGAGGAAGACATGCGCGACGCCCTGGCCAAAGGCCAGATGCGCGTGGCCTACCAACCGATCGTTGCGCTCGGCGAAAACCGCATCGCGGGGTTTGAGGCGCTTCTGCGCTGGGAGCATCCCGAGCGCGGCGCCATCTCGCCGGCATTGTTCATTCCCATCGCCGAAGAGGCGGGACTTATCTCCGTGCTGGGCGAATGGGCTCTGCGCCAGGCTTGTTTGGAAGCAGCATCGTGGGAGGGGAACGCCCGGATTGCAGTAAACGTCTCGCCGATCCAGTTTGCTCACAGCGGCCTGCCCGCGCTAGTCGCCTCGGCGCTCGCCAGCTCGCAGCTCGCGCCCGACCGGCTCGAACTCGAGATCACCGAAAGCGTCTTTTTGGGCGAAGGCGCCGATACCCAGGCGATGTTCGAGGCGCTCAAGAAGTTGGGCGTTCGGCTTGCGCTCGACGATTTCGGCACCGGCTATTCCTCGCTCGGCTATCTCCAGAAGGCGCCGTTCGACAAGATCAAGATCGACCAGAGCTTTGTCCGCAGCGCGACCGAGCCGGGCAACCGCAATGCCGCGATCATCACCGCGATCGTCAGCCTGGCCACTGCGCTGGGGATGGAAACCACCGCCGAGGGGATCGAGGCGCGCGACACGCTCGACCTCATGCATTCGCTTGGGGTCAGCCACGGTCAGGGGTACATTTTCAGCCGGGCGATCGACCACGACAAGGTCATCGAGATGCTGTCT
>JANMPV010000485.1:0-3529 GCA_031370045.1 Novosphingobium sp.
GGATCGACCTCCGCAGGCACGGTTCTGACCGTTACCCTCAACACGGCGGGTGCCACCCCCACTTATACGACGACGCTGTCCCTGCCGATCGACGTGGTCACCCAGGTCGATTTCAACGACGGCGCCTACAACTTTACCGGCGGTAACCTCGACTGGACGGGCTTCGTCCCGATCGTCGAGACGCTAGGTGGTACGCCCAACGACAACAACAGCCCCGACTTGCTGCTGACCCCGGCGGTCGGTGGCGTTGCTGGCGGAACGGTCAACACCACCGCGACGATCGGCGGGATCAGCAGCGGCGCCTCAGTGGGTTCGGGGGAAACCTTCCGGATCGACTTCGTCACCGATTTGCGCGGCGATCCGGCGAGCAGTGGCAGCGGCAATTACGGTAACGTCATCAATCGCGACCATCTCTTTGATGGGCACTACATCGCCAACGGCGCGACCGCGCTGTTCAAATCAACCAATAATTCAACGGTCAACGTCGTCGCCAAATTCGATGACGACAAAGACAATATTACCAATGCGTTCGAGACGGTCGTTGGCGATGGGGTCATCCGCACGATCACCCAGATCCGCATCGCCTATTTCGGGATCGGCAGCGCGCTTCTCACACCGACAACCGCGGTCCAGACGGTCATCGTCAACGGACACAGCTTCACCTACCAGCTTCAGGTGAACGGCAGCGTCAACGTCGGCGGGGTGGCGGGCGATCCGGGCAGCTCGCTCAACGGCACGAATATCGCGGTGTTCACCACCAACGGCTACAACAGCGTAGAGTACACCTACGTTTCGGGGGATACGTTCCAGATCGGCGACTTCGGAGCCTCGATCACGACGCCTCAGCCGACCAGCTTCTCGCTGCCGATAGCGGTGATCGATGGTGATGGTGACAGGGCTGCGAGCTACCTCGACATCACGCTAGCGGCGCCGGGGGTGACTCAAGATGCTTCGAACTCTGGCATTGCGGTCACGCTGACCGCCACGGTCGCCCAACCGCACCTGATTGGGTCCGATTTCAACGACACCCTGATCGGTAATGCGGGGGCCAACGTCCTGGTCGGCGGGCTCGGGGCCGATACCCTGACCGGTGGGGCCGGCAGCGATACCTTCGTGATCGATCCGTCGGGCATCCTTTCGGCCAACGACGACACGATCACCGACTATGGCACCGGGGACGTGATCGACTTGCGGGCTCTGGTGGGCTCGTTCGGTTCGCTCGCGCCGATGAACGCGACCGATGCCGCGCTCACCATCCGCCTGTTCGGCAACGCGCTCCAGGTCGACTCCAACGGCACCGGCGCAGGGACGACTTGGGTAACGGTCGCCATCTTGAGCAACAATCCGGCTTCGGTCTCGGTTCTCTACGATTTCAGCGAGGTGCCGCTAACTTTCACCCGGATCACGCCCCCGATCGCGATCGACCTGGACGGCAACGGGGTTCAGTTCGTCGGGATCGATGCCGGGGTCGCGTTCGACGCGAATGGCGACGGGTCGGCAGAACGCACCGCGTGGGTATCGCGCGGAGACGGCCTGCTGGCCGCAGACCTCGACGGCAACGGCACGATCAGTGGCATGGAGTTGCAGTTCGGTTCGGGTGGGTTGACCGATCTGCAGGGACTCGCCGCGCAGTACGACACCAACCACGACGGCAAGCTTGACGCCGCCGACGCAGACTTCGCCAAGTTCGGGGTGTGGCAGGATGCCAACAGCAATGGCGTGAGCGATGCTGGCGAGTTCCACACGCTGGGCGAACTGGGCATCACCTCGATCGGGCTGGTCTCGGACGGCGTGGCCTATTCGGCAGCGAACGGCGACGTGACCGTGGCCGGAAGTTCGACTTTCACCCGCGCCGACGGCAGCACCGGCGCTGTTGTGGACGCGGCCTTCGCCACCGCTCCGCTCGATAAGATGGCGGCGAAAACGGACGAACTGGCGGCGACCAACGTTGCGGCGGCGGGCGTCCTGGCTGCGGCGATTGCAGCGGTTGCGGCCTTGCCTGCGGCCGCGGCGGAAACTGCTGCGGCGGCGGTCGATGGCGCCCCGGCACCTGCGGCGCTCTCGCTCCAGGCACTGCCTGCCACGCACGAAGAGCTGCGCCCGGCCAGTGATGCGCTCACCTCGGAACCGGCCAAGCCTGCGCCTGCCGAGGCGGCGAGCCACGGCGCGGATGCTCCGGCAGCGGCGGCGTCAAGCATGTCGGCGCTGGTTGATCACGCGGCGGCTTCGCCCGAACTCGCAGCCATCGCCGAGCATGTCGCTGAGGCGGCCGGCCCGGTTTCGGGCGGCTTCTCGGGCGATGCGGGCCAGCTGATGGACGCTCTGCTCGCCACGGCGCAAGCCGCCAAGGCGGGTGTCGATGGCGTGGGCAAGCACGCCCAGGCTCTCGCTGCGGTCCACGAAGCGTTCGGCGACAGCCACGGCTCGGCGCTGGTCGATGCGATGGTCGATCACTTCGCGGGCGCCCAGATTGCGCCGCCCGCGGGTGGCGATCACGCACTCGCGGCGCTTTTCGCCAGCCAGATCGGGGGAAGCGAGAGCTTCGGCCCGGTATTCGATCTCAACCAGATGCTTTCCGACATGAGCGCGCACGCTGCGGCGCAAGTGTAACAACGGGGTGGCTGGATAACTACAAGGGGGAAGATATGGAAAGCACGATGAAGCAGGCGACGCTCGCCCTGGCGCTGGCCGGAGCAGGGGCCTTGTGGCCCGCGCTCGCCGCAGCGCAGACGGGCGAAGAGCTTGTCGCGATGGGCAAAGGGCAGCTCCGCACCGAGCTGCTGACCCGGCACGATGCCGCAGTCGCGGCAATGGCGGCCAATGTCGGCACCAACGATCCGCGCTATATCTGGGCGATGCAGGCCAAGGTCCAGTGCGGGATCGCGCTGGGCTACCTCAAGAGTGGGACCAGGGACGCGGTCAGCATCGGCAAGTGCGCCAATGCCTATGCCCGG
Source organism: Novosphingobium sp. (assembly GCA_031370045.1). Lineage (GTDB taxonomy): Bacteria > Pseudomonadota > Alphaproteobacteria > Sphingomonadales > Sphingomonadaceae > Novosphingobium. The sequence goes on from JANMPV010000485.1 coordinate 2,955, forward strand.
ATGCAGGCGACGCCGATGGCGCCGATGCCGCTGGCGCCGACCACCACGGTCACCGCCGAAATCTGTCGCCAGCCGATTCTGGCAACGGTGTTCTTCGATTTCGACAGCGTGGTCCTGCCCGAAAGTTCGGTCCAGACGCTCCAGTTCATCGCCAACAATATGGGCCCATGCGGCTGGGCGGGGCTGAACGTCACCGGCCACACCGATCGGTCGGGCAGCGATGCCTATAACGAGGCACTGGCGCTGCGCCGGGCGGGCGCGGTCGCTGCGGCGCTGAGCAACGCCGGGGTTCCACCGGGGGCGATGGCGACGGGCGGCAAGGGCGAAAGCGAACCGCGTGTGCCGACGCCCGATGGCGAACGCAACCCAACCAACCGCCGCGTCGAAATTTCCGCACGCTGAGCTTTCCATTCAATCGCGCCGGGGGGCGAGATACCATGATGACCACCAAGACACTCAAGTTTGCCAAGTACGGCAAGTACAGCAAGTACGGGCTGGCGGCGCTGCTGCTGGCCGGAACCGCAACCGGCGCGATGGCGCAGGAAGCTGCGATTTCGATGAAGGACGCGATCGCG
>JANMPV010000494.1:0-3711 GCA_031370045.1 Novosphingobium sp.
CGATCATCCGCACCCGGTTGTGCATCCACCCGGTGGCCCACAACTGGCGCATGCCTGCATCGACAATCGAATAGCCGGTGCGGCCTTGCTGCCACGCCGCCAGATCGCCTGCCGCTTCGCCCTTCGGATCGCGCCACGCCAGGCGGCGGTATTCTTCGCGGAAGCTGCGCTCGCCGTAGTCGGGGAATTGCGCGATCAACCCTTGCGCAAAATCGCGCCAGCCCAGTTCGCGGCGAAAGCTCTGCACCCCGACGCCGCGGTGACCGTCGAACGCATGCCACACCTGGCGCGGCGAAAGTTCGCCCCAGTGGAGGTGCGGCGAGAGGCGCGACGAGCCGTCGATCGAGGGCAGGTTGCGCGCGGTTTCGTAGTCGCCGACCCGGTGGAGGAAATCGTCGAGCTGGTCGTGCGCCGCCGCCTCGCCCACCTGCCACGCCTGGTGCAAGCCGCCCGCCCAGTCGGGCTTGTGCGGAAGCAAGTTCCACTCCTCCAGCGCATCGCTGCTGGGCCACTTCGCAGGTGCCACAAGCTTCGGCGCGGGCAACGGCTCGGGCGGGGGCATCTTCTGCTCAAGCGCGCGCCAGAAGGGGGTGAACATCCGATACGGGGTGCCACCGCCAGTCAGCAGCGTGGCTGGCGGAGCGAGATAGTTGCCATCGTGGAGATGCAGGTCGAGCATTCTGGCGACTTCCGCCTCGGCCTTGCGCCACCATGGTTCGTGGTGGGCGAGCGCGTGGACCTCGCGCGCGCCGATTTCCTTTGCCACCGCCGCCAGTTCGCGCGCCACCGGACCGCGACGCAGGATCAGACGCGAACCGGCGCTGCGCAAATCCTTGGCCAGCGCGGTCAGGCTGTGATGCAGCCACCAGCGCGAGGCCCCGCCCAGCGCGCGCGAACCGGCACCCTCGTCGTCCAGGACATAGACCGGGACCACCGGCGCGCCACTGGCCGCTGCGGCGTGAAGCGCGGGCTGATCGGCCAGGCGCAGGTCGCGCCGCAGCCAGACTATAACCGGAACTGGGATCGGGGCGGGCATGGTCGAATCCTTGGGCATTGACTGGCGCTGTTCCCGCCGCCGCGCTAACCGTCAAGCACCCGGAACGTTGCGCCGTGGCAAGGATTGTCCCCGGCATGGCTTCGCCCGACAAAACAGACCCCGGCCTGCCGTCCGAGCCCGTCACCCTGCCCGCGCGCGGCTGGCGGATAGACCCCGGTCACGCCCTGCTGGCGAGCGCGGTTTGCTGGGTCGGTTTTGCGCTGGTGGTAGCTGCAGTGCTAAGTGGCCGCTCGGCGGAATTCGACGCTGCGGGGCTTCGGCTGTCGCGCACCGGGATCGATCTCCATCCGCGCGGCGCACCGTGGCTGAGCGAGGCGGTGCGCGATTACACCGCGCTTGGCGGGGTGCTGTTGCGCCACATCTTCGCGATCGGTGCGCTGGTCGCGTTGCTGTTCCTGCGCCTGCGCCGCGAGGCGATGCTGCTGGCGCTGACCATCGTGAGTGGCTGGGCGGTCAATTCGGCAATCAAGGCGCTGGTCGGGCGGCCCCGGCCCGAGCTCGTCAGCCACCTCACCGAAGCGGGCGGATCGAGCTTTCCCAGCGGCCACAGCTTCAATTCGGCAGTCGTCTATATCGCCATCGCGCTGGCCTTTGCGGCGCTCAGTCCGCGGCAGTCGGTGCGCGCGACGATCGTCCTGGCGGCGATGGTGCTGACCTTGCTCATCGCGTTCAGCCGGGTCTGGCTGGGCGTCCACTATCCCAGCGACGTCATCGCCGGCTGGCTCGGCGGCGCAGGCTGGGCCTTCGCCGCCTCCGCGCTGCTCTATCGCCCGGCCAAGGCGGTGGCGGACAAGACTTCGGATGCGATCACGGCCTCTTCACAATAGGGAGCTTCGAACAAATCACTGCCCTCGAACGCAGTTTCACGCCAAGAACGCCAAGATGTCGGCGCCCTGACTCTTCAATCGCGAAAATCGTTGGCGATACGCCTGACGCCTTCCTTGAACGTCGGAAGGCCGAAATTCATCAGCAAGCCGAGGGGCAGATTCATTAGCCGGAGGTAGGTCAAAACCTGCTTGCCATGGACCGGGGCATTGCGTTCGACCGACTTGATTTCCACCAGCAACTTGTTGCCGAGAATCAAATCCGCCCGAAATGCAGCTTCGATAACGATACCATCGTAGCGCAGCGGAACCATCACCTGCCGCGCCACCTCGATACCCTGCCGCCGCAGGCTTTCGAACATGAGAGTTTCGTAGGCCGATTCGAGAAGGCCGGGACCCAGATCGCGATGCAATCTGAAACCGTATTCAACCGCTACTCGGGCAAGCGCATCGATCTCGTCATGCTCCGACATCTTGGCGTTCCTGGCGTGAAATTGATCACATCGGGTCGTGCACCGCCTCGCCCACGGTCCAGGTCTGGCCCTTGGCGAGCAGTGCCGCCAGGTTGGCGGTCTTGCCGACGCTGGCGGCCGCGTTCTGTTCGTGGACCGCGACTTCGAAGGTCTGGCGGGGATCGTCGTAGATCACGCCGAGCGCCATCGGGAATGGGCCGAATGGCAGCTCGACCAGCATGTGCGCGACCGAGCGGTTGGTGACATCGTGGACGATCACGCCTGCCGCCTGCCAGTCGCCATCGACGACCTCGACCACCTTGAGCGTCAGTTTTTCGGCATCGAGCGCGATCCCCCGGACGCCGCCCGATTTCTCCGATCCGAACAGCATCGGCTCACCATTGCGGAGCCACAGCTGACGGCCCTCGGCACCCTTGGGCGCGGCGAAATCGTCGAACACGTCCTTGTTGTAGACGATGCAGTTCTGGAAAATCTCGATGAACGCCGCGCCCTTGTGGTAATACGCCGCCTTGAGCACTTCGGGCAGGTTCTTCGATACGTCGAACCCGCGCGCGACGAACCGCGCGCCGCTGCCCAGCGCGAACGCACATGGGCTGGCGGGGCGATCGACCGAACCCATCGGGGTCGAGGGCGAAGTCGTGCCAAGACGGCTGGTGGGCGAAGCCTGGCCCTTGGTGAGCCCGTAGATCTCGTTGTTGAACAGCATGATCTGGCAATCGAGATTGCGCCTCAACAAGTGCATCGTGTGGTTGCCGCCGATCGACATCCCGTCGCCATCGCCGGTCACCAGCCACACGTCGAGCTGCGGATTGGCCAGCTTGATGCCCGTAGCAAACGCTGGGGCGCGACCGTGGATGGTGTGGAAGCCATAGCTTTCGACGTAGTACGGAAACCGGCTCGAACAGCCGATCCCGCTGACGAACACGGTGTTGGCCGGGTCCGCGCCAAGCTCGGGCAACGTGCGCTGCACCGCCTTGAGGATCGCATAGTCCCCGCACCCGGGGCACCAGCGGACCTCCTGGTCGGTCTCCCAATCCTTGAGCGTGGTCGGGATGGGGATGGGGGTCATGTCGTTCATGGATTTGCCGCCTTGATGCTGGGCAGTTGCGTCGTATCGGCCTCGACTTCGCCGCCCTCATTGCTGGGGATGCGGACGAAGAACGCGGCGATCGCGGTCTCGATCTCGGCGATGGAGAATGGCTGGCCGCTGGTCTTGGTCAGCGGTTTGGCATCGACCAGGAACTGGTCGCGCAGCACGGTCTTGAACTGGCCGGTGTTCATCTCGGGCACGAGGACGTTGCCGTAAGCCTTGAGTAACGGACCCAAATTCTCGGGCAGTGGCCAGACATGGCGGACG
>JANMPV010000037.1:0-3006 GCA_031370045.1 Novosphingobium sp.
GGCCAGCGGATCGCCCAGCGTGGAAAGCTCCCAGTCGAGCACCGCGAGCACTTCGGGCCGGTCATGCGCGTAAATCATGTTGTCGATCCGATAGTCGCCGTGGACCACGCTGGTGCGGGTCTGTTCGGGCAGCGTTGCGGGGAGCCAAGCGATCAACCGCTCCATCTCGGGCATCGTCTCGGTCTCGGCCAGCTTGTACTGCTTGGTCCAGCGATCGACCTGGCGCCCGAAATAGTTGCCCGGCTTGCCGAAGCTTTCGAGGCCCGCGGCGGCGACATCGGTGTTGTGGAGCTGCGCGAGGGTGTCGATCATCGCGAAATAGGTGGCGCGGCGCTGTTCGGGCGTGGCGCTGGGCATCGCGCCGTTCCAGATCGTGCGGCCATCGACCATGCCCATCACATAGAACCACGTCCCCAGCACGCTGTCGTCAGTGCACAGACCGTACTGGCGGCTGACCGGGAACCCGGTGGGATAGAGCCCGGCCTGAACCTTGTATTCGCGATCGACCGCATGGGCCGATGGCAGCAGCGGGCCGTAGGGTTTGCGCCGCAAGACGTAGCGGCCCGAGGGGCTGTCGATCCGGTACGTCGGATTGGACTGGCCACCCTTGAACTTCGATACCTCGATTGGGCCGTGAAACCCTTCCACGTAGGCATCCATCCACGCGGTAAGCTTTGCCACGTCGAGGATATCCGTGCCTTCGGGAGCAACGGTGCCGACGAAGGCGGTTTCGGCGTCGATGGCAGCGCGAGTATTGCTCATAAGCCCCTCCCCTTCAGGGGAGGGGTTGGGGGTGGGGTCTGTCGGTTTACGCGAGGTCGAGTTAGCCGGATAGGCCCCATCCCAACCCCTCCCATTAAGGGGAGGGGCTTGATTGCGCCATGGGTCGTTGCATCGGTCATTGGTCGAACACGATCACGCTGCGCGCGGAATCGCCCTTTTTCATCGTCTCGAAGCCTTCGTTGATGCGGGCGAGCGGAATCCGTTCGGCGATGATCGAATCGAGATCGAGCAGCCCGCGCAAGTAAAAATCGACCAGCCGCGGCAGATCGACCGGGAAGTGGTTCATCCCCATGATCGCGCCCTGCAGCTTCTTGCCCGAGAGCAGATCGATAGCCGAAAGGCCGACCTTCTCGTTCAGCGGCATCATCCCCAGGATCGTCGCGGTGCCGCCCCGGCGCAGCGAAGCCACCGCCAGCGCCGCCGAAGCCGGACGCCCGACCGCTTCGATCGCATGATCGACGCCTCCTTTGGTCATCTCGACGATCGAGGCGGCGGCGTCGTTGGCCAGCGCATCGATCGTGTCGGTCGCGCCCAGCTTCATCGCCAGCGCGCGCTTTTCGGGCATCGGGTCGGCGGCGATGATCCTTCCGGCGCCCGCGATCTTGGCAGCGTTGATCGTGGCCAGGCCGACCCCGCCACAACCGATCACCGCCACGGTCTCACCGGTGTGACCTTGCAGGCGTTGAAGATCGTGCCCGCCCCGGTGGTCACCGCGCAGCCGATGATGGCCGCGCGATCGAGCGGCATATCGGGGTTGATCCGCACGCAGGCGTGTTCGTGGACCAGCATTTGCTCGGCAAACGCCGAGAGGTTGAGCATCTGGCCGACCGGGCTGCCGTCGGATGAGCGGGTGATCCGCGGCGCGGCTCCGGGCGCACGGCGGGTATCGCCGCCCATGCACAGCGCCATGCGGCCCGTGACGCAGAACTCGCAATGCCCGCAGAACGCCGACAGGCAGGTGACCACCGCATCGCCGACCTTGACCGTGCGCACTTCACTGCCGATCTTCTCGACGATCCCGGCCGCCTCATGCCCGGGGATCGCGGGGAGCGGGTGAGGATAGGTGCCCTCGATGAAGTGGAGGTCCGAGTGGCACAGGCCGCAGGCGGCAGTCCGGATCAGCACTTCGTGCGGGCCGGGGTTGTCGATGGAAACGTCATCGATCCGCAGCGGCTGGCCGGGGGCTTCGAGGATGGCGGCTTTGGTCATTGTGTTACTCCGTTCGGATCCCCCTCCCGCATGCGGGAGGGGTTAGGGGTGGGGCGCGTAGCGCTGGGCCGCAGGCCCACCCCGCTGCGACTAGGCAGCAACCTGCCAAGTCTCGCTCCCCTCCCGCAAGCGGGAGGGGAGATAGCTTAGCGCGAAGCCCCGATATCGCCCGAGCTGAACGCCGCCGCGTCGTTGCCGGGCTTGGGCGCGTGGCGGGCGAACTCGATCCGGGCGACCGCCCGCTCGTGGACTTCGTCCGGACCATCGGCAAGCCGCAGCGTGCGCTGGTGCGCCCACGCCGAAGCCAGGCCGAAATCTTCCGAAACACCGCCCGCACCGTGCGCCTGGATCGCGTCGTCGATGATCCGCAGCGCCATGTTGGGTGCCTGGACCTTGATCATCGCGATCTCGCCCGCGGCGGCCTTGTTGCCGACCTTGTCCATCATGTCGGCGGCCTTGAGGCACAGCAGGCGGGTCATCTCGATGTCGATCCGGGCCCGCGCGATCCGCGTCTCCCACACCGATTGCTGGGCGATGGTCTTGCCGAAAGCGACGCGCGACTGGAGCCGCTTGGCCATTTTCGCCAGTGCTTCCTCGGCCACCCCGACGGTGCGCATGCAGTGGTGGATGCGGCCCGGCCCGAGCCGCCCTTGCGCGATCTCGAACCCGCGGCCTTCGCCCAGCAGCATATTCGAGACAGGGATGCGGACGTTGGTAAGCTGGATTTCCATGTGCCCGTGCGGCGCGTCGTCATAGCCGAACACCGGCAGATGGCGCAGAATTTCAACGCCCGGTGCGTCGAGTTCCATCAGCACCATCGATTGCTGGGCGTGGCGCTTGGCCTCGAAATCGGTCTTGCCCATGACGATCGCGATCTTGCAGCGCGGATCGCCCGCGCCCGACGACCACCACTTGCGCCCGTTGATCACGTATTCGTCGCCGTCGCGCCTGATCGAGCATTCGATATTGGTCGCGTCGGACGAAGCGACCGCCGGTTCGGTCATAAGGAAGGCC
>JANMPV010000086.1:0-3291 GCA_031370045.1 Novosphingobium sp.
CAGATGAAGGGTCGATCCGGCAGGCACATCGACCCCTTGGAACACTTCGTCGCGCGAGGTGATCCGCGTCGAAAGGCCTTGCGTGGGAGAACGCAGCCGCATCGCCTCTTCGATGAACGGGCGGATCAGGTCGCGGTCGTCGCGCAGCCGATCGAACAGCCCGGCATTTTCGCACACCAGCTGCGCCTGTTCGGCCAGCGCATACTGCGTGGTCTCGAGCCCGCCGATGACCATGGCGTAAACGATGCCGTTGATCTCTTCGTCGCTCAGCAGGCGATCGAGCGCGGTGTAGTGGACCTGGGTCAGAAAGCTGATCATGTCGTTGAGCGGCGCGGCGCGCTTTTGCCGAACCTTGTCGCGGACATAGTCGGAGAATCCGGCGAGCAGGCGAAACTTTTCGGCGGTTTGTTCGGCGGTCAGGATGTTGTTGTGGCCACAGCCGTGGACGTAGGACAGCACTTGCGCGTTGCCCCAGATCGCCAACTGGGCAACATCCTCCAGCGGAAAGCCGAGCACGCTGGCCATCGTCAGCTGGGGCAGGGGCCGCGCGAAGTCGGCAACGAAATCGATCTTCTCGCGATCGACCAATCGGGCGATCAGACCATCGACATGCCCGATTATCATCGCCTCGTGGCGCTTGGCACCGGGTCCGACCCAGGGATCGGTCAGTTGCTGGCGGTGCGCGCGCCACAGTTCGGGCGTCGGGCGCAGCGCCACGATCGACTGCACCATCGCGTCGATATCGGGCATTGCACGCGCCATCCGCCCCGATTGCGCGATCTGCGCGACTAGCAGCGACAGCGTCGGCGGAAACCGCTCCCAATCGCGGACTACCCGGGCGATGTCGGCATATTTGGTCAGGATATAGGCGTCGCGCTCTGCCGTAAGCCCTTGCCCCGGCAGCCGCACGACCGGCGATTGATCGTGCAAGATCGCATAGCCCTCGTACCAGTGCTCGGCCGCGCCTGGGCCGAACAGGTCGACATCGCCCACCGCGTGCGGGCAGGCCATCGGGCTCAGCGCGTGGTTGGCGTGGCGTTCCATCGACTCCGGCGTCTATCCATTCCGCCAATTGCGGCGCACCCGGTATCGCCCCAGCTTGTCCTCGTTCGCTACACCCAATTTTAGGAGGATTTACCCTGGCCCGGATCGCCAAGCTCGCACCGCCTGACTGGGATTCGCGTTTGCGCGACGCCGTCCGGCCCGATTCTGCGAGCGACCTTGAGCAGGGGCTGACCCGGTTCTTCGCGCATTGTCCCGAACAGGCGCTGGGGCTGATGCAGTTCGGTCGCGCGCTCAAGCTCAATCGCGCGCTGCCCGAACGGCTGGTCGAGCTGGTCAGGCTGCGGGTCGCATTCTTCAACCAGTGTCGCAGCTGCATGGCGATCCGCTATGCCGACGCGGTCGCCGACGGGCTGAGCGAGGATCTGGTCTGCTCGCTGGAAAAGCCGCACGAGGCCGACAACCTCAGCGACGCGGAAAAGGCGGCGATCCGCTTCGGCGAGTTGATGGCAACCGATCATCTGGCGATCGGCGATGCGATCTACGCCGATTTGCGCCGCCATTTCAGCGAGGCGCAGATCGTCGAACTGGGGATGACGGTGGCGTTCTTCGTCGGCTTCGGGCGGCTCGCGGCGACCTGGAACATGGTCGAGGAACTGCCACCTGCGTTCCAGACCGGCGAAACCATCGCCCCATGGGACCAGGAAAAGATTCAGGTGCGCTGATGGCTACCCAGGCCCCCGTTAAAGCCGCACCTGCGGTCAACCTGTTCGACCCTGCGACCCAGCAATGCCCGTACGACGCCTACAAGGCGCTGCGCGACGATGCGCCCGCGTACAACATAGCCGGGACCGAAATGTGGGTGGTCACCCGCTATGAAGATGTGCGCCGGGTGCTGACCGATCCCGTGGCGTTCCCCAGCACATCTGAAGACACGCCGTTCCGCGCGGGTTCGGACACCGTCGAGCGTGCGCTCAAGGTCGAGCAGCGCTTCGCGGAGCATGGCTGGGTTCCCGCGCGCACGCTCAACGGGCGCGACGATCCCAACCACAAGCAGATGCGCGCGATGTTCAACGAGGCGTTCAAGCCGAGCCGGATCAAGCTGATCGATCCGCGCGTCGAAAACCTTGCCTACGAACTGATCGACGCGTTTTTGCCCGACGGCCACTGCGAATGGGTCAGCCAGTTCGCGGTGCCCCTGCCGCTGTTTATCATCGGTGAGCAGATGGGTGCCCCGCGTGAGGACATGTGGCGGATCAAGCGCTGGACCGACGCGTTCTTCCAGCGGATCAGCTTCATGCTGCCCGAGGACCAGCACCTCGAGATGGTCGATCGCGAGATCGAGGCGCAGCACTATTTCCAGGCGATCTTCGAAAAGCTGCGCCAGCAGCCCGATGAATCGCTGATCAGCGTCCTGGTCAACACCGTGATCCCCGAATGGGGCCGGACGCTGACCGATGAGGAACTTCACGCCGAGATGATGGCCGACACATTCGTGGGCGGCAGCGAGACCACGACCAACGCGCTCACTGCGGGGATCAAGCTGCTGATCGAGAACAAGAACGTCTGGCGGCAGCTCAAGAGCGATCCGGAACGCCATATGAAAACCTTCGTCGAGGAAGTCGTCCGCCTCGAATCGCCGGTGCAAAGCCTGATGCGCTTTGTGGGCAAGGACATCGAGATCGGCGGCATCACGATCCCGGCAGGCGCGATGATCAACGTCCGTTTCGCCGCCGCCAACCGCGACGAGCGGGCCTTCGAGTGTCCGGAAAAGCTCGATCTCGAGCGGCCCAAGGCGGGCTCGCACATGGGCTTTGGCTCGGGTCCGCACCACTGCCTGGGCGCACCGCTCGCCCGGCGCGAGCTGACCTGGGGCTTCACCGCGGTGGTCGATCGCTTCGAGGACATGGGGTTCGCGCCAGGCAAGAACGATTTCGCGATCCGGCCGCACTTTTTGCTCCGCAGCATGGCGGCGCTGCACATCGAATTCGAGCCGAGGAAGCACTGACCATGGCGACGATCCTCGAGTCCGCCGACCAGCGCGTCGACCGCAGCAAGCAGCCCGAACCCAAACTCTCGACCGGGCCGATTTCGGGCGAGCGCTATTGGTCGCGCGATTTCATGCAGCGCGAATGGGACGGCATCTGGACGAAAGCATGGCTGATCGGGGGACTGGCCGAGCAGGTGCCCAACCCGGGCGACTTCTTCACTTACGAGATCGGGCGCGAATCGATCCTCGTCACCCGCGGCGACGACGACCGCATCCGCGCGTTTTACAACGTCTGTCCG
>JANMPV010000107.1:0-3750 GCA_031370045.1 Novosphingobium sp.
CGAACTTATCGAACGCGCCGCGCGCGCGCGCCATGCCGAGGGGCTGGCAGCCGATTCGGGCCGCAACCTGGCGGCCTGCCCGGCGCTGGTGCTCAACGCCGATTACACCCCGCTGTCGTACTATCCGCTGAGCCTGTGGCCGTGGCAGACCGCGATCAAGGCGGTGTTCCTCGAACGCGTCGATATCGTCGCCAGCTATGATCGCGAGGTCCACTCGCCCTCGCTCGACATGAAGATCCCCTCGGTGATCGCGCTGCGTCAATATGTCCGGCCGAGCGAATTCCCCGCGTTCACCCGCTTCAACCTGTTCCTGCGTGATCGCTTCGTGTGCCAGTACTGCGGCGATCCGCACCACCTGACCTTCGACCATGTCGTCCCGCGTCGGCTGGGGGGCAAGACCACCTGGGAGAACGTCGCCACCGCCTGCGCCCCGTGCAACATGCGCAAGGGCGGGCGCACCCCCAAGCAAGCCCGGATGCGGCTCGCGGTTGAACCGGTCCGCCCGACCAACTGGCAGCTCCAGGATCGCGGCAAGGCTTTCCCACCGGGCTATCTCCACGAAAGCTGGCGCGACTGGCTGTACTGGGATGTCGAGCTGGAAGCTTAGATCGCGAAGACTTTAGGTTGAGAAAAACCTGCCCCTCCCCCTTTTAGGGGGAGGCTGGGTGGGGGCGTTCCACGCGGGCGTCGACGCGGTGCGCGGCACCGCTCCCCCACCCCTAACCCCTCCCCGATGGGGAGGGGAATCCGGTGCAATGTCATCATGCTCTAGCGGCGCCCCCTTACATCGCCGTGCGCACGCTCAGCAGCTCGGGGAAGAACCCCAGCCCGAGCACGCGTTGGAGATAGGGGACGCCCTCGGTCCCGCCGGTGCCGCGTTTGAAGCCGATGATCCGTTCGACCGTTTTGAGGTGGCCGAAGCGCCAGCGCTGGAAGTGGTATTCAAGGTCTACCAGCTTTTCGGCGAGCTCGTACAGGTCCCACTGGCCCTCGGGATCGGCATAGACCACCGCCCACGCCGCCTCGACCGCGGGTGAGGCCCGATACGGCGTCGCCAGATCGCGCTCCAGCACGTCGTTGGGGATGGCCAGCCCGCGCCTTGCAAGCAGGCGCAGCACTTCATCGTACAGGCTGGGTCGGGCGAGTTCGGCGCGCAAGCCGGCGGCCCCTTCGGGCGTATCGGCATGGCTGGCAACGTGCGCCGGATCGCGCCCGCCCATGATGTATTCCATCATCCGGTACTGCGCCGACTGGAACCCGCTCGACGCGCCCAGGTGCGGGCGCACCGCCGAGTAATCCGACGGGGTCATCGTCGCCAGCACGTCCCAGCTCGAAATGAGCTGGGTCTGCGCGCGCGCCACCCGCGATAGCATCTTGAACGCGGGGCGCAGATCGTCGGCGGCGATCTCGTCGCGCGCTGCGGTCAGCTCGTGCAGACACAGCTTGAGCCACAGTTCGCTGGCCTGGTGGATGACGATGAACAGCAGCTCGTCGTGCGCGCCCGAGACCGGGTGCTGCGCGGCCAGCAGCCGGTCGAGATCGAGGTACGAGGCGTAAGTGACTTTGGTCATGTGACCAGCCTAGCCCGGCGCGACACGAAGGCCAATCAGCCGGGCCGCGCAATGCCCCATTCGATCCACCCCGCCCAGCGCGGCGTCTTGCGGACATAGCGCTCGCCTCCAAGCTCGACCACGAAGCACGCGTCGCCATAGGCGGCCGCGATCGGGCGGGTCAGATGGCAACCCCCGGCAATGCGCTTCCACACCGGTTCGATCCGCCGCTGCCACCGCGCCACGCCGGGATCGGGGGCGCTGCCGTGTTCAAGGAACAGCGCGGTGCCGCCGGGGCGCAGCACGCGGCGGATTTCGCGCAGGACCTGCGCCTGATCCCGCACCGAGCACAGCGTGAAGGTGGTGACGACGGTGTCGAAGCTGGCTTCGCCGAACGGGATCGCCTCACCCACGCCAGCGCGAATGTCGGCGGCGATGCCGCGCTGGTGCGCGGCGCGGCGGGTATCGTCGAGCAGCGCGGGCGAGGGATCGAGACCAGCGAAGCTGGCAATCCGGACCGGGTCCATCAGCGTCAGGTTGAGCCCGCCACCGCAGCCCAGCTCGAACACGTCACCGTGCGCCTGCGGCACGATCTGGCTGCGCGCCTTCATCATCTGGGGCTGAGCGCAGGCCACCCGGACAAGCCGCGGCACCGCGTGCGCATCCCACCAATCGGCCAGCCCCATCTCATCATCTCCCTCGATCCTGGCCAGTGTAGTCCGGGGCTGGCGTTGGAACAAATACCTAGGTGCTTCTGCGGAATTTCCGCGAGGTAGGTCAGGGTTCACATTCCGTTCTCCCTCGGATGAGAGAACGCCGATGTCTTTGCCATCCCGCGCCGCCGTCACGCTCGCCACCCTGGCGTTGCTGGCCGGTACCCCGCTGCACGCCCAGACCGACCCCGAAACCGCGCGGTTCCAGCGCTGCTCCGGGCCGGGGCGGGTGACCTGCGTGGTCGATGGCGACACCATCTGGTATCGCGGGATCAAGATCCGCCTGTCCGACATCAACGCGCCCGAAGTATCGCAACCCGCGTGCGCGACCGAAGCGGACCTGGGCGAGCGCGCCACGCGGCGGCTGACCGAACTGCTCAACGCCGGGCCGTTCTCGCTCCACCGCGAGGGCCGCGATATCGACCGCTATGGACGCCTGCTGCGCGTGGTTACCCGCAGCGGGACGAGTCTGGGCGGGACCCTGGAAGTCGAGGGGCTGGCCGAACACTGGCAGGGGCGGCGAGGAAACTGGTGCACCGCGGGCTGATCGGCGGCGGTGCTCTAGAGCGCCACAGGCACTTCGAGATGCGCGATCAGTTCGCCGTTGTTCGCAGCGATCGTGAAACTTCCGCGATGAGCGCGGGCCATGCGTTCCATCAGGCGATAGCCGCTGCCTTCGGAGGGTGAAGCCGCACTTGCGAGCACTGCCGCCAGAGGCTCGCGCCAGTCGAGCTTCAGCACGCCGTCGTGCTGCTCCGCCGAAACGCGGACCGACCGCGTATTGCGCAGCGCGCCGTGCTTGATACTGTTGGTGGCCAGTTCGCCGAGCACAAGCGCTAGTAACCGCACCGCCTGCTCGCCCAGATCGACTGCAGGCAGACCTTCGCAACGGATCAAGGTGCAGTCGGGATCGTAAGCTTGCGCGATCCGCTCGACGAGCGCGGGCAACTGCTCGCGCTCGCCCGGATCGATCAGGCTTCCCTGGACCGACGAAAGGCTGTTGAGACGCTGGGCGAGCGCCTCGGCAAACTCGCCGTGACCCGCATCCTCGCGTGCGCTCGACAGCGCGATTGCCCCGCTCACCGCATAGGCATTGCGCAGGCGGTGGCGCATTTCGTGCGCCATCGTGTGGAGGCTGTCCATCGCCTGGTGATGCTCGGTGACATCGCGCGAGACCGAGAGGATCGCCAGGACCGCGCCCTGCTCGTCGCGCACCGGCGAGACCCGGACGTCCCACCACTTGGGCATGCCCTTGGCGGTGGGGCAGAACGCATCGAACCGGCTGGACTTGCCGATCAGCGCATCCGCCACCGCCGCGCGGATGTCGGCGGCAGCTTCCTCTGGCCACAGCGTCTCCCACGCCTGCCCCGCGACCGTGCAGAAATCGTCGATCTCCATCGAGCACCGCCCGTTGCGGTTCATGAAATCGACGCGCCCGGCGGGATCGAGGATCTTTACGCAGTCCTCGCTCTGATCGAGCACGGTTG
>JANMPV010000108.1:0-4039 GCA_031370045.1 Novosphingobium sp.
GCGCCGCCCAAAAGGAACCCTGCATGAGCCAACTGCCCCTCCCCAAGAAAGTCCGGATCGGCCTCGACGGACCCGAAGTGGCCCCCATCGCGTGGGGCATGTGGCGGTTTGCCGGGCGGTCGCGCGATGAGGGTGCGACGCTGGTCCACGCCGCGCTCGATGCGGGGATCGGCCTGTTCGATACCGCCGACATCTATGGCTTCAACGGCACCGATGGCTTTGGCGATGCCGAGGCGCTGCTGGGCGAAGTCTTTGTCGCCGAGCCCGAGCTGCGAGGACGGATGGTGCTGGCGAGCAAAGGCGGGATCCGCCCGCCGCTGCCCTACGATCAGAGCGCGGCCTATCTCGCCGAGGCGATCGACGCTTCGCTGCGGCGGCTGAAGGTTGAGCGGATCGATTTGTGGCAAATTCACCGCCCTGACATTCTCGCGCACCCGCAGGAAGTGGCGCGCGCGCTCGATAAGGCGCGCACCGCTGGCAAAATCGGCCAGGTTGGGGTTTCCAACTTCACCCAGATCCAGATCGGTGCGCTGGCCTCGTTTCTGGGACATCCGCTTGCGACGACCCAGCCCGAGATCAGCCCGTTGCGGATCGATTGCTTCGAGAACGGCGAGCTGGATCAGGCGATGGCGCTGGGGCTGGTTCCGCTGGCATGGTCACCGCTGGGCGGCGGGCGGCTGGCCGATCCGCAGGACGCGCGGTCACTATCCGTCGCCGCCGCGCTCGACACAGTGGCGCAGGACCGCAGCGTTTCACGCAGCGTGGCGGCTTATTCGTGGCTAATGGCGCACCCCGCCGGAATCGTCCCGATCGTCGGCTCGCAACAGGCAGAGCGGATTGCCGAGGCGGCCCACGCGCTGACCGTGCGCTGGACGCGCGAGGAATGGTACGCGGTGCTGATCGCCGCGCGAGGGGAGCCGCTGCCATGAGCGTGGGGGACCACCAGCGTATGTGCTTCGACAGGCTCAGCATGAGCGGACCTAGTTATGAATTTCACCAAAACCCGATCAGCCTGAGCCTGTCGAAGGCCGCGTGCGACACCAGCCCAAGGGACTAGAGCAATGACCCAACAGTGCGAAGTCGCGTGGTTCTCCGCGTTGTGCGACGATGACTACGAATTCCTCGGCGTGTCCGATCCGCAGCTGCAATCAAGTTGGGAGCATTGCCGCAACATCGCGCTGACCGCCGAAAAGGGCGGGTTCGATAATATCCTGTTGCCGTCGGGCTATCAGTTGGGCCTCGATACCACTGTGTTCGCTGCGGCGATTGCGCCGCTGCTCAATCGCATGAAGTTGCTGTGGGCAACGAGGATCGGTGAGGACTGGCCGCCGCAGCTGGCTCGCCGGATCGCCACGCTTGACCGGGTGCTGGGGCCGAACGCGGCGGGCACTGCAGGGCGCCTCAACGTCAACATCATCTCGTCGGACATGCCCGGTCAGGCGATGCCCGGCAGCGAGCGTTATCGCCGCGCGACCGAGACGATCCAGATCGTCCGCACCCTGCTCAACGGCGAACATCTGAGTCACAAAGGCGAATTCTACGAGCTCGATCTCGATCCGCCGCGGATGACCACGATTTCGGGCAAATGTCCGCCGTTCTACTTCGGCGGGCTCAGCCCCGATGCGCGCGAGTGCGCCGCCAGGGACTGCGACGTCTACCTGATGTGGCCCGATACGATGGGCAACGTCCGCGACATCATCGCCGACATGACCGCACGCGCCGCCAACCACGGCCGTACGCTCAAGTTCGGCTATCGCGCCCACGTTATCGTCCGCGAGACCGAAGATGAGGCACGCGCATATGCCGACCGGCTGCTGTCGAAACTCGATGACGACAAGGGCCGCGCGATCCGCGAAGCCTCGCTCGATGCCAAGAACTTCGGCGTCCAGCGCCAGGCCGAGCTGCGTGGCGCGGCCGATGGCGACGGGTTCGTCGAGGACCACCTGTGGACCGGGATCGGCCGCGCGCGATCAGGCTGCGGCGCGGCGATTGTCGGCGATCCCGATCAGGTGCTGGCCAAGCTGCGCGCCTATCAGGCCGAGGGGATCGAGGCGTTCATCCTCTCGGGCTATCCCCACGCAGCGGAGGCCGACCTGTTTGCGCGGCATGTGCTGCCACAGATGGAGCACGCGCCGCTGGTGTGGTGAAGGGGGGTAAGCGAATCCCCACAGTAAAACCCGTTCCTCCCGAGCGAAGTCGAGGGACTATGCCGAGCGCCAGCGAGGCTCTGCGCTCTCGATTCTCGCTCCGCTCGAACTAGTCCCTCGACCTCGCTCGGGAGGAACGGGGTTTGGGGTAACGCACGACCGTGCGCGCGGGTGGCCCCTTGTGACCAGCCTCGCCAGTCATGATATGGCAGCAATGCCTGCCGAAGCCCAATTGACTGACGTAGCGCAAGCCTCGCCCCCCAAGCCTTGGGGTCTGGCGCTTATGGCGGGGCTGGTGGCGGTCGCGGTCGCGCTAGTCGTGTTGCTGGCCTGGCAGTCGCTTCGCCCCACAACCACGCAATCCGACGCTGTGGCTCCCGGAGCCTCCGCCACTCCGCTCACCGCGCTTCCCGCCAAAGCCTCCGACGCCCCGGTGATCGCCGCCCCGACCTCGGCCCCCGCCGACGCCAAGGCTCACAACACCGCCGATCCCTTCTCCGCCGAGAAGCTGCTCCCCGCCGCCTCGTTCCGTTTCACCGGCACCTCGCAAGACCGCACCCGCGCCGCCGATTGCCTCGCGCTCGCCGCCCTGGCCGAGGCTGGCGATGACGACGCCGGGCAGCGCGCGGTGATCCAGGTGGTGCTCAACCGGGTGCGCCATCCCGCGTTCGCGCGCAGCGTGTGCGGGGTGGTGTTCGAAGGATCGCAGCGTCGCACCGGGTGCCAGTTCACCTTCACCTGCGATGGCTCGCTCGACCGGCGTTACAGCGATGCTGCGCGCGCCGCCGCGCTTGGCCGCGCGCAGGAGGCGCTGGGCGGGAGGGTATTTGCACCCGTGGGCGTCGCCACGCACTACCATGCCGATTGGGTCTATCCGTGGTGGAGCCCCAGGCTGACCAAGATCGCGCAGGTCCAGACGCACCTGTTCTTCCGCTGGCCGGGATTCTGGGGCAGCGCCGCCGCCTCGAATATCGCCTATCGCGGGGGCGAGCCTGATGTGTTCGGGGCGGCGGTGGCCGCTGCAACGGTTGCCTCGCCAGTGACCTCGCCCGAAGCCATCGCCGCAGCCAGGCTGGTACCCAAAGGCTCGGGCGCGAGCGTGGTGATGCGCGATCCCTCCGGGCGGGCCAACTTTGTGACGGTCGATCCAGGCAAAGGCACCGCCAGCGCCATCGCCACCGCGCGCGGCCTGTGCAACGGGCAGGGCACCTGCCGCGTCTATGGCTGGGCGCGAGGCGGCCTCGTCCCCGCCGCGCTGCCCCTGCCGCCTGCATCGCGCGCGCAGCTCCAGTTCAGCTATTCGCGCGATCCTTCGGGCAGCGAGATCGTCCTCTACGGCTGCCGCGATTTCAAGGGCGTCGCGCCCGAGCAGTGCATCCCGCGCGCACGCTGAACGCTTTGCGCCCGTCCCCTTCCGCAACACACGCGGGCGTGCCACACCGCGCCCCATGAGCTGGGAACCCGAACTCGAAGAACTGCGCCGCCGCCGCCAACTGGCCGAGCAGATGGGCGGCCCCGAAAAAGTCGCGCGCCAGCACGGTCGGGGTAAGATGGACGCCCGCGCGCGGATCGCCGCGCTGGTCGATCCGGGCAGTTTCCGCGAAATCGGCAAGATCGCGGGCATGGGCACGTATGACGAGGACGGTCAGCTGACCGACCTCGCCCCCGCCAACTATCTCTATGGCCGCGCCGATATCGAGGGTCGCGCGATCGTCGTCACCGCCGACGATTTCACCGTGCGCGGCGGATCGGCCGATGCCTCGATCCACCGCAAGATGATGCAGGCCGAGGCGATGGCGCACACCATGGGGCTGCCGATCGTGCGGATGATCGACGGCACCGGCGGGGGCGGCTCGGTCAAGACGCTCGAGACGATCGGCGCGACCTATATC
>JANMPV010000113.1:0-2518 GCA_031370045.1 Novosphingobium sp.
ACCGGCAACCAGGCGGTCAGCTATACCACCGGGGTTCCCGCCATGGTCGGCGCGGCAATGCTGCTGACGGGGGCGTGGGCTGGTGAGGGCGTGTTTAATATGGAACAGTTCGATCCAGACCCGTTCATGGCGATGCTGGGCGAGCAGGGTCTGCCGTGGCAGGTCAAGGAACTGGGCGGGCCGCTGGGGTTTTGATGGGGCTGGCGTTGCTCGGGGTCCTTCGACAGGCTCAGGACGAGCGGACCTTTGCTTATCACCCCCTGTTTCACCCAGGCCCGCTCATGCTGAGCCTGTCGAAGCACGTGCACTGACGGAGCAACACAGTGGAAACCAAAGCTGGCGATCCGGGCGCATTCGCCCAATTCGACCTCCACCGGGTCGATTCCCCCGCATTTGTGGTGGACGCCGCCAAACTGCGCGCCAACCTGACGATCCTCGCCGATGTCCGTGACCGCGCCGGGATCAAGGTGCTGGCCGCGCTCAAGGCGTTTTCGATGTGGTCGGTCGCGCCGATTATCGGCGAGTATCTCGACGGCACCTGCACCTCGGGCCTGTGGGAAGCGCGGTTGGCGGGTGAGTTTTACGACGGCGAGATCAGCACCTATTGCGCGGCGTACAAGCCGGAAGATCTAAGCGAAATCCTGCGTTTGTCAGACCACGTGATCTTCAACTCCCCGCAGCAGATCATCCGCTGCAGCGCGATCATCGCGGCCGCGCGCGATGGCGGCGACACTTTCGATATCGGCCTTCGGATCAATCCCCTCCACCCCACGGGTGAGGTGCCGCAGTACGATCCGTGCGCGCCGCATTCGCGGCTGGGATTTCCGATCGACCAGCTGACCGCCGAGGATTTCGAATTGATCGACGGGCTTCACCTGCACACGCTGTGCGAGCAGGATTTTGCGCCTTTGCGTGAGACCTGGGATGCTGCGTTCGACACTCTCGAACCGTTCTTCGGCCAGTTCAAGTGGATCAATCTGGGCGGCGGGCATCACATCACCCGCTCAGACTATCAGCGCGATGAGCTGGTCCAGTTTCTGCTCGACTTGAAAGATGACACCGGTGCCGACGTGTACTTGGAACCCGGCGAAGCGGTGGCGCTCGATGCCGGGATTCTGGTCGGCACGGTGCTCGATCTGGGCGAGAACGGCATGCCGATCGGCATCACCGACATTTCGGCAACTTGTCATATGCCCGATGTGATCGAAGCGCCTTATCGCCCCGCGATGCTGGGCGAGCTTGAGGGTGCTGAGGAAGTGCGGCTCGGCGGCCCATCGTGCCTGGCGGGCGATGTGATCGGCGATTACTGCTTTGCCGAAGGGCCGCGCGTCGGCCAGCGCTTCGCGTTCCTCGAC
This sequence comes from Novosphingobium sp., assembly GCA_031370045.1. Taxonomy (GTDB): domain Bacteria; phylum Pseudomonadota; class Alphaproteobacteria; order Sphingomonadales; family Sphingomonadaceae; genus Novosphingobium. The sequence goes on from JANMPV010000113.1 coordinate 1,356, forward strand.
CAGGCGCATTATTCGATGGTCAAGACCACCACCTTCAACGGCGTGCCGCTGCCTTCGATCTGGCTGTGGGACAGCGAAACCGACACGCTCGAACAGGTTCGCAAGTTCGGCTACGAAGATTTCCGCGACCGGTTGAGCTGAGAACCTCCCCCTCTCCCCTCGTGGGAGGGGATACGAAGACTTGGCGCGTTGGCGCCTAGGCGAAGTTGCTGAGGGGGCGAGGCAGCGCACAACTTCGCCCCCTCACCAAGCTTCGCTAGCTCCTTTGGAGCAAGCTGCGCTATCCTCTCCCCATTGGGGCGAGGAGAACAGCGTTGACCGAAAAACCAATACTCGACGGAACCACCAGCGATCCCGCTACAATGGGCTGGATGCAAGGCTTTCCGCCATCCGCAGACAAGCGGATCGAGGCGGGCAAGGGAAACCACATGCGGTTCCCCTACACGCGCTGGTCGTTCTCCAACATGCGCGAATTTTGCCCGACGGTGCGGGTATCGCGTGGCGATGGCCAGGTCACCGCGCTGTCTGTGTCGCTGCGTGACGACATCGACGCTCTGGCTGTGACGCTGGACGACGGGTCGCAACTCACCTGGGCCGAGTCGCTCCCGCTCAACTTCACCGACGCGATCTGCGTGCTGCACAAGGGCGCGGTGGTTTACGAACGCTATTGCGGCGTCACCCGCCCCGACAGCCGCCACATTGCATTTTCGGTGACCAAGAGCTTTCTCGGCCTGATCGCCGAGATGCTGATCGCCGAAGGGCGCCTCGATCCCAGCTCGCACGTCGCCGATCACTTGCCCGAGCTGACGGGGACCGGGTTTGCTGCCGCTACGATTCGCCAGGTGCTCGATATGACCACCGCGATCGACTATTCCGAAGACTATGCCGATGCGCGCTCGGGCATCGGCGAATTCAGCCTCGCGCTGGCGCTGACCCCGCGACCGGCGGGCTATGCCGGGCCGGGTGACATGTATGCCTACCTCGCCACACTCGCCGCCGATGGCGCGCATGGGGCTGCGTTTACCTATCGCACGATCAACACCGAAGTGCTCGGCTGGATCGTTTCCCGGCTCGAAGGCCGCCGCGCGCACGAGGTTTATGCACAGCGCATCTGGCAGCCGCTTGGGATGGCCGACGATGCCGACATGCTGGTCGATCCCGCA